>JAMCZF010000003.1 GCA_023485825.1 Candidatus Martarchaeota archaeon | reverse complement strand
TAAAGTCCTCATGACTTGTATATCCCTTACAAACTCTAATTCCTTTGTCGTGAGGACATTATTTCGGGATATGACAAGGCTTCGCAGTCGTAGATAAGATTTTAAAGCTTGACGCGCCAAATCCAATCCGGTGATAAGGTGGAGGAATCAGTGGCAAAGGCGCTTAGCCTCATCAAGGAGAACAAGATAAGTTGGGTCGATGTCCAGTTCACCGACCTGGTTGGCCGTTTGCATCACATAACGCTGCCTGCAAGGGACTTCGACGAAGACTCATTCACCAACGGCTTTGGAAAGCTTGACGGAAGCAGCATCCGGGGCTTTACCTCGATAAACGAGAGCGACATGCTCCTGGTTCCTGTGCCTGAGTCGCTGGCGGTCATACCGTGGATGCCGAATACGGCAAGGGTTCTTACGAAGGTGATGTGGGGCGGCGGAAAAGGCAGGTTTGAGAGGGATCCGAGAGGAGTTGCTGAAAGGGCAGAGAAGTACCAGGCCGAAAACGGCTACAGTAGCTTCTACGGGCCTGAGCCAGAGTTCTTCATATTTGACAAGGTGGAGCTGGATGTGTCAACGCCGCAGAGCGGAACATCGTACAGGATCAGCTCGAGGGAGTCGCCATGGAACAAGGAAGGGGGCTTCTTCGTAAGGTACAAGGAGGGCTACTACCCGGCGCCGCCTATCGACCAGCTGATGGGTATAAGGCTGGAAGCCGTGGACGCCCTTACTAACAACTTCGGGTTCAGGATAGAGGCAACGCACCACGAGGTGGCGACTGCGGGCCAGGGAGAGATAAACTTTGGCTTCACAACGCTTACCGATGCGGCCGACAAGGTGCAAACCCTCAAGTACGTAGTGAAGAACGTTGCCGCTGCACATGGGATGGTGGCGACATTCATGCCCAAGCCGCTGCACGGGGACAACGGCACCGGAATGCACACGCACTTCAGCCTGTGGTCCAACGATGGGAAGAAGAACCTGATGTACGCCCCGGAGGATGATTATGCTGAGATAAGCGAGCTTGGAAGGCATGCCATAGGCGGCATACTCAGACATGCAAAGGCGCTGTCCGCGATATCAAATTCGACGGCAAACAGCTACAGGCGCCTGATACCTGGCTTCGAGGCGCCGGTATATACGGCGTGGAGCAGGGCCAACAGGAGCGCCATACTTCGCGTCCCTGCCTATTACAAGGGAATGGAGAAGGCAAAGCGCATAGAATACAGGGCGCCTGACGCGTCAGGGAACCCGTACCTCACGTTTGCCGCATTGCTCATGGCAGCCATGGACGGCATAAAGAGGAAGGAAGATCCTGGTGCGCCGGTGAACGAGAACATATACCACCTGAGTGCTGATAGAAGGAGAGAGCTCGGCATACGCGAGCTTCCGAGGTCATTGGACGATGCGTTGGATGAGCTTGAGTCGGATAGGGAGTTCCTGAAGCCTGTTTTCGACAGCTCGCTTCTCGACACGTACATTGAGCTCAAGCGCGACGAGCTTAGGTCACTGGCGCAGTACCCGCACCCCATGGAGCTGTACTACTACATGGATTCCTGAGTACATACGGCGAGGATGGAAGATGGAGGCCATAAATTACGACGACTTCAGGAAGGTCGATGCCAGGGTGGGTATGACAATCAGCGTTGATGATTTTCCTGAGGCACGGAAGCCGGCGTACAAACTGAAGATTGATTTCGGAAATGAAATAGGAACCAAGAGCAGCAGCGCACAGATAACTACGCTGTACAGGAAAGAGGAATTGATAGGCAGACTTGTGGTCGCAGTAGTGAACTTCTCCCTTAAGCTCGTCGCCGGCTTCAGGTCAGAGGTGCTCGTGCTTGGAACTTCAGACAAATCCGGGAACGTTGTCCTTCTCTCTCCAGGCGAAGATGCAGAAATCGGGGTTAGGGCATTCTGAGGGTAGTGTACTGCTCTTGATCTATGGCTGGGTGGAACCACTTTCCCAGTATTTCTGGAGTAATTCTTTTACATCCGTGTCTGTTACCTGCTCGAAGCTTCTGTAGAACTGGCCTATGCCGTAGAAAACTGCGGGGCTGTCGAGATAAATGACATCGTCGACCTCCTGGCGTATCGTGTTCGTTATCTCCAGGGGTATGACCGGCACGGCCAGGGTCAGCCTTCTAGGCCTCTCCGCCCGGAGCCACCTTGCTGCAGCGATTATGGTTGCCCCTGTTGCAATGCCGTCATCGGTTAGGATTATGTCTGTGCCGCTTATTCTCGGGAATTCCTTCCCGTTGCGGTACTCCTGAAGCCTTCTCCTCGACTCCTGCATCTGCAGCTTCCTTTCCTGCTCTATGTAATGTATGGACACCTGCCGTGCCATTATTATGCTCTGGTTGAGGAACAGGCTACCGTCGTGCATCACAGCGCCTATGGCAAGCTCAGGCTCGGTCGGGTCTCTCAGCTTCCTAGGTGCGACTATGTCCAGCGAGGCGCCTATTCTCTCCGCAATTTCGCAGCCTATGACTATGCCGCCGCGGGGTATTGCGAGTACGAGGGCATTTGAGTACTTCGATACCGGGAGCCTCTCTGCGAGCAGGGACCCTGCCTCTCTCCTGTTCCTGAGGAACACGGACGCGCCTGCAACTTCGACTTTCATGCAATCATATGATTATGCTTATGCGCCTTTTATAGTATTCGAGGAACATCGATTCGAGTTCCTGCTTCGCTGGCTCGACCGACTTGTCGGCCTCTGCAGCGCGTTCGATCATCTTGTCCATCTCCCTCCTCGTGTCCTCGTGGGAGCGCTTCCCCCTGCGCAGCTCCGAGAGTGCGCCTTCCAATGCGCGTATCTCGCGCTCCATGTCCGTGCGCTTCTGGCGCAGCAACCTCAGTGAGGTTATCGTGTCCAGCAAGTTCGAACCCAGGAGTTTGTCTATGACGTTCAGCGCGCTTTCCCTGTTCTTTATGTCTATCGCATTCTTCTCTATGCTGGCGCGCATCTCCTTGATCATATCGGTGAATTCGGCGTAATCGGAATCTGTCCTTATGCTTTCCACAGGGTCTGCAAGCATGTGCTGCAGTTGGCGCTTCCTGACTGAGAGGTGATCGTGCTTCCTCGATGGCCTCTCAAGCGGCGTAGTAACCAGGCTTATGCCGCTGGATAGCCTTGATATCTGATCGTCTATGGAGCGCAGCCCTGACATTCCCTGTGATATCCTCTCCTGGATTTTTGATTCCTCGTTCTCCACTGCAGAACGCTTGCCGCTCTCGAGGGCTTTCTCCAACGAGGCAGCGCCCTCCCGCAGGCTCCTCGACTCCTCGAGCAGCGCATTGATTGCGAGTATGCGCTCCGTGACCCGCGAGTACTGCATTGCAGGGCCTGCCCTCCTCGAGAGCTCCATGCGCAGCGATTCCCTGCGCCGCTCCAGGGCCGAGAATGCACGCTTTATCCCTGACAGATGCTTTGAGAAGCAGTACATCACGGTCTTGAAGTTCGCGTTGACAGCGAGTATATCGTTTGAAATCCTGTCAGCCTCCGCGAGTACATTGTTGTATTTCTCGTATGCGTTAGGCGCTTCCCTGACAGCAAGGTCAGCCTTCCCTATGGCATGCTTAAGCGCCTTTGCATAGTTCGCCTTCTGGCTCTTCAGCGCATTTATGTTTGGCATCCACAGGTCCTGGACATAGGGTTCTGCGTAGACATCGTGGAATGCGTCGCACTCTCTTGAGAACTCGTCTATCGCGCCGCGAATGCCCTCAAGCTCCGACTTGGCCCTGTCCTCGAGGTTGCCGATGCTGTTCTCGAAGATAGACCCGGCTACGCTACCAAGGTCTGCGAGCGCTATCCTTTCCGGATCCTTGCCGACTTTTCCCCTGCCGAAGAACGTGACTGCACCTTACCTACATATCGCGGCAAATTATAAATTACCCACGCCTTCGGCGCGGGATTTCCGCCATGACGTCCGCGTCCGCCGCTCGTTGCTGCACTCAAATGGCCCTTTCCGATTGGGTCGTTTTACTTTCAAATCTCATGCCTTGTGCCGTTTCGCCTTTTTGATAAGCTCATCGCCTTTTCGCCGTCCTCTCCTTGATATTAATATCAGGAGAATTCCCCCAACCTCGTTGGGGGTTGTCTGGTATCTGTATCTAATACTAAA
>JAMCZF010000030.1 GCA_023485825.1 Candidatus Martarchaeota archaeon | reverse complement strand
GATTGCATACGGAGCTCGCGCATAGGACAAATGTCAGGCATTAGGTTGCTGCACCTCTTTCATTGAGAAGGGTAAGTATCTGTGCGATTGTGCGCCTTATCTCGCCTATCTTGACCTGCTTGCTTGCTACGCCCGTGGAGGCTATCTTTCGCCTCTCTATTCCAGCCTCGAGGCGCAGCTCCTGAAGCTTGGCCTTCAATGCCTCACTTGAGAGTGACCTCAGGTCGTTTATCTTCATGCTATTATATGCGCAGGCAAGATATATAAGCCTTGTTTTGGAATACTCCCATGTTTGTAATGGAGAAATTTACCGTTAAAACCGGGGGCCATCTTGTCCTGAGGAAGGGCGCCAGGGTTCTCCTGCTCAGGAGGGCCAACACGGGGTGGGACGACGGCAAATTCGCCTTGGTTGCCGGGCATCTTGAAGAGGGGGAGACCCTCAGGGAATCGATGGTGCGCGAGGCCAGGGAGGAGATAGGAATAAGGCTAAGACCCGACAGCCTGCGGGTTGTGCATGTGATGCACAAGACAGGCAGAATGCACATGGGTGAGGATTATGTTGTGCTGTTCTTCGAGGCGCGCAGGTGGTCCGGAAGGGTGCGCAACATGGAGCCTGATAAGTGCAGCGGCATTGGATGGTTCAGCATAAGGAGGCTTCCGAAGAATACGTCGCCGCTCGAGAGGCAGGCGCTGGGCAGCATAAGAAAAGGAGTGATCTACAGCGAGTACGGATTCGGATAGTCAGCGAAACGGGTATCGCGTACTACTTCGGGGCTTCGGCGGGCTTGACCACGGGCTGCGCTGCCGGCTCGGGCTCGTGCGCTGGCTTCTGTTCCTGCGCAGGCTTTGCATCAGGCGAAGGGGCCGGTGCAGAAGGCCTTTGCTGCGGAACCGGGCCCCTGACCGGCTGGCCGTGCGCTCTCCTGAATTCTGATGCGGCGATGTTCTTCGGCAGGTCAACCTTCTTTACGTCACGGTCTGGGAACTTTGTTCCTGGCTGAACTATCCTGACAGTCACGCCTATTGCACCGTACTTTGGATATGACGCTATCTGTGCCATGTCCACAAGCTTTGACGAGTTGCCGGACTTCGGGAGGTAGCCTAGCCTTACCTTCATTTTCTTTGCCCTTGCGCCCTTTGACGCAAGCTTGCCCTTAGCGATTATCTCGGCGCCGAGCGCGCCGTTCTGCATTATCTCCTTTATTGCGGTGTGTATCAGGCGGCGGGGATTTATGCCGCGCTCGAGCGCATCTGCTATAGACTTCGCGACAAGCCTCGGCTCGAGCTTCGCGTTCGAGACCTCGGCCACGCTTATCTGCGGGTTGTCGAGGCTGAACCTCTTCTTCATCGTGTCAGTGAGCGCATCTATGGTCTCTCCGCCGCGGCCTATGACCCTTCCGGGGTTCATCACATACGGAGTTATCCTTGTTATCACAGGCGTCTTCTGTATCTCCACGCGCGAGAAGCCGGCCCTCATGAGCGAGCTTTCCATGTACTTTGATATGCGCCACTTGATTATCAGGTCCTGGATGAATTTTCTTTCGACTACCATTCGATCACTTTTGCTCCTTCGCCGCCGGCGGCTTAGCCGGCTCGGCCTTCCTCTCCCCGGCTGAAACTGCTCCGCCTTTCTTCTGCGCCTGCGCGCTCACTACGGGCTTTGCATTCACCTCCGCGGTCTTCCCTGAGGCCTTTTCAGGGGTCTTCTCTGAGGGCATTTTTGGTTTTTTCGCTTCCTTCTTTGCCTCCTTTGAGTTCTTCTGCTGTTTCGTCGCGGAGCCCTTTGACTTCCTGCCGACTATCCTCTCTATGGATCCCTTCCTTGATATGAAATACTTCATGTTCTTCGAAAGACCTTCCGCGTCCGGGTACGCCAGGCCTATCTCTACCCTTGCATACTCTATGTTGCTGTGCATCGTGGCTGACCTGCCGTACATGCCGCGGCCCCAGCCTATGCTTCCCTTCGACGGGTACCTCTGCTCTATCCTTGTCTTGTTTGCGCAGGCATGCACTATGATCATGTCGTCTCCGTCCATCGCATTGTTGACGGCATTTGCTATCGCGTTCTGTATAGCGACCCGCACCTCCCTTGCCGCCTTGACAGGATATGCGCCCTTCTTTCCGTGCAGCTCGCTCCTCGCGCCCATGTGCTTGTTGTGCTTTCGGTACGGTATTGGCATGTCCATGCGCGCTATCATTTCCACGAGCTTCAGGGCTGTTCCCGCCTTTAGGTATCTCACGGCATCGCATACTGCTCCGAGGTCCTTGTAGCTGGCATTGATGTCGCTGACCTGAGCAAACGCCATGTTCGACCTGTCCATCTTGAGGTTGAATGAGTAGCCCATCACTTCACCGCAAGGAACTTGCTTCCCCTCGTCGCCCTTATTCCCGGAGCCGAGTGCTGCACGCGCTTTGTCGTGAATGCGTATTCTCCGAGCCTGTGACCGAGCATCTCCTCAGTTATCAATATATCTTTGTATTCCTTGCCTGAGTGGACGGAAAACCTTATTCCGAGCCATCCGGGAAGTATGACTGCTTCCCTCGTTTGGGTCTTTATCGGCTTGCCCGAACCCTGCTTCTTCGACTTCTCGACCTTGGCGATCAGGTCCCTGTACGCAAGGCCCATGCGCTTCATGGCGCGGCGCTGCCTTGACGTGACCATCGACATGTACTGCTCCTTTGTCAGGTTCCTCAGCTCCTCGGCGTTCCTGCCCCTATAAGTGTATATCCTTGGCATAATATCTCATCTCTTTCTTCTTCCTACGCGCCTTGCGGCTATGTGGCCTACCTTCGCGCCAGGCGGCGCGTTCCTCGACACCATGCTCGATGCGCCCTTGTGGTGCTGCTTCCCGCCGAACGGGTGGTCCACAGGGTTCGACTTTACCCCCCTGTTTGTAGGCCACGTCCTGTTCACCGCGTGCTTTATGTAGAAGTTCTTTCCGGCCTTCATTATCGGCCTTGCCTTTGCCCCGCCGCCTGCAGCGGCGCCGATCTCTGCCCTGCAGCTTGAGCTCAGCTCCATGGTATGCTTGGAAGGCAGCAGCACAGTCACCATGGCTCCGCTGTGCGCCGCGACTGTCGCATAGCTCCCGGCGGCCCTGACAAGTTTGCCGCCGTCGCCCGGGTTCGACTCTATGTTGTATATTGGCATTCCGTCCGGTATGTCACCTAGCTGGAGTACGCTCCCGAGGGTGAGCTCTGCTCCCTTGCCCTCCTGTATCCTGTCGCCTATCTTTATGCCCTCCGGGGCTATGAGCGTGTTCTTAGTGAAATCGTCGTACTTTACAATCATCAGGGGGGCCGTGTGCCCGGGGTCGTCTATGAAGTCTATGACCTCGCCGAACACCCTGCCCTGGCGGTTCTGTGAGAACATCACGTCCGCCTTGAAGTGGTGCGGTGGCTTGGTGTATGCGTTGCTGCCCTTTCCGCGCCTCTGCTGCTTAAGCCTCTTTCCCATGTTATCACATCATACTAATTTGAGCTTCTTCGCTATATCGCTAGCCGGAAACTCCTTCCTTAGCTTTATGTAGGCGCGCTTTGTATTGTCAGGCCCTATGACGGTGTTGACGCGCTCCACCCTGACCTTGAACATTTCTTCGAACTCCTTCTTTATTGCGCTCTTTCCTGAGGAGTATGCAACCACATATATTATTGTGTTGCCCGATTCGGCTATGTTGAGGGCCTTTTCAGTGGCTATCGGGTACTGCAGTACGCTTTCCATCATTGCACCTTCTTGAGCTCGGACTC
Organism: Candidatus Martarchaeota archaeon; assembly: GCA_023485825.1. Classification (GTDB taxonomy): domain Archaea; phylum Micrarchaeota; class Micrarchaeia; order Micrarchaeales; family CABMGC01; genus JAJZOD01. The sequence continues at coordinate 584 of JAMCZF010000030.1, read as the reverse complement.
TATCCCTTCAACCGCGCCCTTGCTCCAGAGTATGAGCCTCGGCATCGCTCCGGGGGCGAGCTTTGATATTGTAAGTGACCCTATGCCGCATACGTCTACCCCGGCTATGTTGCGGCCGGCCCTCTCTACAGTTGACGGGTCCTTTGCCACTATGAGCACGCTGTTCCTGAAGTGCCTCTTCGATGACCTCCGCGCCAGCCCCTTTCTCAGCCGGGGCTTGTGCGACCTCCCAAGATCCTTGGAGAGGCCGAGCGCATTTAGAACCTTCAGCAGCTCCTTTGACTTAGACACATGCTCTATGGCGTCATCTACGACGAACGGCACATCCTTCTTATCAAGCGAATGCCTCTTGAGTACCAGGTCGGGCTTTGCCGAGCCGGAGATAGCTGACACAATGGCCTGCGCATATTCCTTCTTGTTGATGTACTCCTCGATCTTTTTCTCGATCTTGTGCGGATGCGCCCTGTGGCCCTTCACGCTTGACGGAACCTGCCTTACGTCGCCCATCGCGCCGCCGCCGAGCTTCTGCCGCGGGCGTATTGCGGTTCCCATATGCCTGCCGTGCCTGTATCCGGAGTACTTGC
>JAMCZF010000034.1:19310-20809 GCA_023485825.1 Candidatus Martarchaeota archaeon | reverse complement strand
CTGTACGCGTTGACTCCCGTGTCAGGCATCAAGGGTCTCCGGAGAGAGGAATTTCAGGAAGGCCAGGATAGAGATCGAGACGTACAGCAGGGTCGACGCCGCGCAGCCGACAAGCAAGGATTCCGAGCTTGTGCTGCTGCTGAAGAATGCAGTAAAGGACGTCAAGGGAATAACCCCGGGCGTCACAGGCATAGGCGGGGGGACATGCGCGTCCTTCTTCAGGAAGATGGGCATGGATGCCGCAGTATGGTCAACGCTCGAGGACACGGCGCACCAGCCGAACGAGTATGCGAGGATAAATTGCAAGGCTTTGCCTTGCGTGAGCCCGCGGGGTTATTATAGTTTTGCCACCCAATCCTGATGGTCACATGGGAGAGAGCGCCGCCTACATCTACCTTGAGGACGGCACTGTCCTGCGCGGGGAGCCGTTCGGCTCTGCTTCTGTGAAAACAGGCGAGCTGATATTCACGACAGCCATGAACGGGTATCCTGAGAGCCTGAGCGACCCGTCGTACAAGGGCCAGGTGATGATAATGACGCATCCGCTCATAGGCAATTATGGGGTGCCCGAGAAGATGCTGCAGCATGGCATACTCCATAACTTCGAGTCCGAGTCCATGCAGGTCGAAGGCCTGATAATAAGCGAACTCACGCAGAGCAGCAAGTGGAACGGCAGGCTCAACCTCTCGGACTGGCTCAGCAGCGAGGGAATCCCCGGCATACAGGGCATAGACACGCGCATGCTCACCAAGAAGGTAAGGGACAACGGGGTCATGAGGTGCGTGATTTCGACGACAGGTGAGATAAGCGACCCGGCGGGCACCATGGGGGGCGACTACAACGCCATAAACTTCGTCGAACTGGCGTCGCCGAAAGAGCCCATCATACACAACTCCGGCAAGGGCAACATCGTAGTGGTGGACTGCGGGGTCAAGCACGGAATACTGCGCAGCCTGTCAGGAATGGGCTACAATGTAGTGAGGGTGCCTTATGACTACAGCGCCGACAAGATCTCATCGTTCGGGCCGGCGGGCGTGGTCTACAGCAACGGCCCCGGCAACCCCAACCTGCTCGCAAAGACGGCCGAATCGCTGAGGGAACTCTCGGAATACAGGATCCCGATAATGGGCATATGCCTGGGCCACCAGATGGCCGGGCTCGCGTTCGGCGGCAGGGTGCGCAAGATGAAGTTCGGCCACCGCGCAGTCAACAAGGCGGTGGTGGACACCATAACGAAGAAGGCCTACATAACAACGCACAACCACGGCTTTGCGATGACGCGCGAGGATGTGCCCGGCGAGGGGCGCATATGGTTCATGAGCCCGGACGACGATGTTGTGGAGGGCGTAATATACGAGAAGAGCAACGCGATAACCACCCAGTTCCACCCGGAGGCAAGGCCCGGGACCAATGATGCGGGCTTCATATTCGGCATGTTCGGCAACATGATAAAGAAGGACAGGGGTAGCAGATATGGCTAGCCAGGAGCGCAGGAAGGT
>JAMCZF010000034.1:0-19300 GCA_023485825.1 Candidatus Martarchaeota archaeon | reverse complement strand
TTCACAGAAGCAGAGCCGAACGGCTCCCCGCGCAGGACAGTGCCGTCCTCAAGGTAGATGTAGGCGGCGCTCTCTCCCATGTGACCATCAGGATTGGGTGGCAAAACTATAATAACCCCGCGGGCTTCATATTCGGCATGTTCGGCAACATGATAAAGAAGGACAGGGGTAGCAGATATGGCTAGCCAGGAGCGCAGGAAGGTTCTTGTGATCGGCTCGGGGCCGGTGAAGATAGGCGAGGCCGCGGAGTTCGACTACAGCGCGAGCCAGGCGCTCAAGGCTCTGCGCGAGGAGGGTTACGAAAGCATCGTGCTGAACTCGAATGTCGCGACGGTGCAGACAAGCCACGAGATGGCCGACAAGGTATACCTGCTGCCCGTGACAGCATACTTCGTCGAGAAGGTGATACAGAAGGAGAGGCCGTGGGGCATCCTGATAGGCTTCGGCGGGCAGAGCGCCCTGAATATAGGGGTGGAGCTCAGCAAGAACGGCACATTCAGCAAGTACGATGTCAATGTGCTCGGGACCGCGATAAGCGGCATAGAGGCCGCACTGAGTAGGGACATCTTCAGGGAAACCATGAAGCAGCACGGCATACCGATACCCAGGAGCGCATCTGCAAGGAGCAGGGACGTTGCAATGAAGGCGGCGGAGTCCATAGGATACCCGGTAATGATGCGCGTCAGCTTCAATCTCGGCGGAAGGGGCTCGGCTGTGCTGTGGAGCGAGAAGGAGCTCGATGCGGAGATAGGCAGGGCCTTCGCGCAGAGCGCGGTCGGGGAGATCCTGCTCGAGAAGTACCTGTTCGGATGGAAGGAGATAGAGTATGAGGTTGTAAGGGACCACATAGGCAACTGCGCAGTTACAGCATGCATAGAGAACCTCGACCCCATGGGCGTGCACACCGGCGATTCCGTTTCAGTGACCCCGGCGCAGACGCTTGACAATTACGAGTTCCAGCAGATGCGGAGCACGGCGATAAGGGTGGCAGAGGCCATAGGCCTCGTCGGCGAGTGCAATGTACAGTTCGCGCTGAGCCCTGACAGCTACGAGTTCTATGTCATAGAGACGAACCCGCGGATGTCGAGGTCGAGTGCCCTTGCGAGCAAGGCCACGGGCTATCCGCTCGCATATGTGAGCGCAAAGCTTGCGCTTAAGCACAGGCTGTACGACATAAAGAATAATGTGTCGAAATCCACCACCGCGTTCTTCGAGCCGAGCCTCGACTACATAACGATAAAGATGCCGAAATGGAACATGAGCAAGTTCGACTTCGTCTCAAATTCCATAGGCACCGAGATGAAGTCGATAGGGGAGATAATGTCAATAGGCAGGAACTTCGAGGAGGCGATGCAGAAAGCGGTCCGCATGCTCGACATCAACGGCGAAGACGGCCTCGTCGGGGGAAGCGTGTACACCTCAGCACTGAAAAGGCCGGAGATAGAGGCGGCGCTTAAGGGGAAGAGGCCGTACTGGTTCCTGTATGCCGCAAAGGCCTTCAGGGACGGCATGTCGATAGATGAGGTCTATTCGCTGACGCAGATAGACAGGTTCTTCCTGAAGAAGGTCAAGGCCCTGGTGGACGCGTATGAGGCAAGGGCGCCGGACGGGGATGAGCGGTACCTGAAACTGAAGGCCCAGGGCTTCAGCGACAGGCAGCTTGGTTCCGAGAGCAGGCGCAGCATCACTATAAAGCAGATAGACACGCTTGCCGGGGAGTGGCCTGCCGCGACCAACTACCTATACACGACAGGGGTAGGGGGCGAGGATGACATAGGCACGAAGACAGGAAAGAGGAAGCTCCTCGTGCTCGGCGCAGGCGTCTTCAGGATAGGCGTCTCGGTGGAGTTCGATTACGGCGCTGTCGCACTTGCCCGGAGCGCGAAGAAGTATTTTGATGAGGTGTCAATACTCAACTGCAATCCAGAGACAGTGTCAACGGACTGGGACCGCGTGGACAAGCTGTACTTCGATGAGCTTACAGAGGAGACTATAACAAACATACACGCAAAGGAGGGCTTCGAGAGCGTCGCCACCTTCACGGGCGGGCAGATAGGCAACAACCTGTCCGTGGCACTTGAAAAAAGGGGGATGAAGCTCTTCGGCACTGCGGCGAAGAGCATAGACAGCGCAGAGAACCGTGACAGCTTCTCCAAGCTCCTGGAAAGGCTTAACATAAGGCAGGCCGACTGGACCAGCGCCGCCTCATACAGCGACATCAAGGCCTTCATAGAGAGGTTCGGCTTCCCTGTGATAATACGCCCGAGCTACGTGATAAGCGGCTCGGCTATGAAGATAGCCAACAACATGGATGAGCTTGAGTCCTACCTTAAGGCTGCGACAAGGCTTTCAAGGAAGCACCCCTCTGTCATCTCGAGCTTCATAGGCGAGGGCATCGAGACCGAGCTCGACTGCGCAAGCGACGGCAAAAGCGTCATAGGCGTGCCGCTGTGCCACATTGAGGAGGCAGGGGTCCACAGCGGCGACGCGACGATGATGACGCCTTACCTCGACGGAGACTCGTCCTCGAGGATGAAGGAGATAGCGCTCGTGCTCGCCAATGAGCTCAGCATAAAAGGCCCCTTCAACATACAGTTCATAGTGAAGAACAACGAGGCCCTAGTCATAGAGCTCAACCTGCGCGCAAGCAGGTCGATGCCTTTCTCATCGAAGGCCACGGGCATAAGCCTCATGGACCATGCCGTCAGTGGCATAATGGGCAGGTTTGAGTGGAACGGGTTCAGGGAGCCGGAACACGGGGCGTTCGCGGTGAAGAGCTCGCAATTCTCATGGGGCCAGCTGAAGGGTGCGTATCCCTTCCTGGGCCCTGAGATGCGCAGCACTGGGGAGAGCGCATCCTTCGGGAAGACGCTCGGGAGCGCGCTGGTGAAGAGCTGGCTCGGCGCACAGCCGAACGCGATACCGAAGAAGGCCGCGCTCGTGTACGGCAATACAGACAGGGGTATACTCAAGGAAGCCGCAGATGCGCTTGCGCGAAACATCAGTGTCTACACGCTGGACAGCGCGCCCATGCACAACCACCACACCGTCGACGCGGATAAGGCGCTGCGGCTTATGGACAGCAGGGGCATCGACATGGTGGTCACGAACTCGGACTTGAGGGGCATTGACTACCACATAAGGAGAAGGGCAGTCGACATGAACATACCCCTTGTCCTGAATGCAAGGCTCGGCAGGGCTCTTGCAGAGTCGATGTTCGACAGCGAGATGGACTGCCTGGAGATGCGCGAGTACTGGACAGGCAAGTGATACCCTACCTTTGCAGATTTGCGAGTATGGTGCGCAGTATGCTCCAGCCGTCGGAGAAGGTGCGCAGCTTCGCTTCCCCGCTGTCTCGCCTTTTCTCTACGCTCGGTATCTCTATGACCTTGAGGTGCTTCTTTGCCGCCATTATGCTTATCTCAGTCTCTATGGCAAACCTGCTCTCCTTGAGGCCGAGCTTCCCTATCTTGTCCTTGCGGAACGACCGGTAGCCGTAGCACAGGTCAGAGTAATGCGCATGGAAGAACAGGTTGACCAGCATGACGAAAAACCTGTTGCCGATGCGCCTTATCAGCGGCATGTCCTGCGTGCCTCCTCCGGTTATGAAGCGCGAGCCCATGCATATGTCGTAGCCTATCTCTATGCTGTCTATGAGAAGGCGCATCTCCTTTGGCTCGTTGGAAAGGTCGGCGTCGATGGAAACGAGTATGTCGCCCCTTGCCGACCTGAAGCCCTTTATAAGCGCAGAGCCCTTCCCCTTCCTGTCGTAGATGACCCTTGCGCCGAGCGACAGCGCGATCTGAGCGGTCCTGTCATCGGAATAGCCGTCCACGACAAGTATCTCATAGCTGTCTCCGTCGAGTGCCCCGTCTACCCGCTTTATGACGCGGCGTATGTTGCCCTCCTCGTTAAGCGTCGGTATTATGACCGAGATATGGGGCTTTTTCGCTGGCATTGGCTATACCTCTGCGCGGAATCTTTTTGGCACCCTGGCCATAACCGAATCAGGAAGCTCGGGAAGACCAACAGCCAAAAACCTCAGCCTTCCGCCGGACCTCAGCATCAGTGTCATGCTCGCATTAAGCGGCGTGCACGCAAAGCCCGTGAATTCGTCAAGGCCGCACTGGCTGAACAGTATGCTTGTGACCTGCACCTTGTGCGCCACCGCCACGAACGAGCCATAGTCCTGCTCCCTGATAAACTCCATGGTGCGCCTGTAGACTGAGCCCGCGCTCTCAAACCTTACCCCCTTCTTGAACTTCCACATTCCGCCGTTTGCAGCGGCGCCGTTGTTCGAGCCCATGCCGGTCTCGCGCAGCCTGTCGTCTATCCTTACCTCCAGGCCCGTCTCTTCCCCTATTATGCCTGCGGTCTGCCTGGCCCTCAGCACAGGACTTGAGACCAGCGCATCGAGACGGAGCTTTTTCAGCTCCTTCGCCGTCCTGCCAGCCTGTTCCCTGCCCAGCGGCGTGAGCGGGCTCTTCTCGAGTTCGTCCGAGAGTATGCCCTCCACATTGGCCTGGCTCTGTCCATGCCTTACCAACACTATAAGCTGCGACATGCCAACACAACCGTTATATATCACTTTATGGTTATTAATTGATGGAATTATATATAGTGTTTTTGATGCGCACGGCAAGGCTTGTAGGGCTGGGGCTTACCGCACTGAAGAGCAACTTTACGCAGCTTAGCAGGCCGTACAAACTGACTTTTTCGATAACTTACGGCTGCCAGAGCAGGTGCATGACCTGTAATATATGGCAGATAAAGCCGAAGGGAGAGCTGCAGCTCGGCGAGGTGCAGGAGTTCGCGAAGAGGAACCCGTACTTCAGATGGATAGAGATAACGGGCGGCGAACCCTTCCTCAGAAGCGACATTGTCGGGATAGTCAAGGCATTCAAGGACTACTCCAAGGGACTCTACATTGTTACGATACCGACCAATTCTCTGAGCAATCATGACATGCTAATAAACAGGATAACGCAGATACTCGATACCGGGATACCAAGGCTCTCCATCACGCTGAGCCTTGACGGCTATCGCGAGCTCCACGACAAGGTGCGCGGCGTACCGGGCAACTTCGATAAGGTCATGGACATGTACGGGCGCCTTAAGGAGCTGCGCAAGAAGTATCCCGGCCTATTCGTTGTATTCGGCTACACTATGAGCAAACTCAACCAGGGCATGTTCGAGAAGACCTACGAAGCCGTGCGTCAGCTGTACCCAGAAGTGACGTACAACAACTTCCATCTCAACGTCGCACAGGTGTCTGATTCGTATTACCAGAACGGCGAGCTGGATATACGGCCCGAGCGTGATGCGCTTGCGAGGGAGGTGGAAAGCGTGGTGCGCAAAAGGAGGTTCGAGGCCGGCGCCATACCGATAATCGAAAGCGCGTTTTTGAAGAAGCTTGTCGATTACATAAAGACCGGAAACACGCCTGTTAAAAGCAGGAGCCTCGATGCGTCGCTGTTCATGGACAGCTACGGGAACGTATATCCGTCGATAATGTGGGGCAGGGTGATCGGCAATGTGCGCAGTTCCGATTTTGACCTCATGCCCATATGGAAGAACGCCGAAGCCGAAGAGGTAAGGAGGCTCATCAGGGAGGGCAAGGAGCCCGACTCATGGACTGCGTGCGAGGCGTACCAGAGCCTGGTTGGAAGCATTGGGAGCCTTTTGTAAGCCTGCGGAATATGATCTGAAAACATTGCCTGACGCGCATCGACACAGTTCCACTCCAACCGCAATCCTCTTAAGCCTTCGCGGCGCATTGGTATCGTGTCGGCATGCACACGGAGGAAGGCGTACATGGTTTTCCACTGGGAAAAGAGAGAGACGCCTCTGAATAAAGAGCCGGCGCCGGGCCATGGGAAGAAGGCCCTGTCCGCGGCGGAGTGCCTTAAGCTTTTAGGAAAAGTTTCATCAAAAGCGCAATCGGCGATGGAGTACCTCACGACCTACGGGTGGAGCATACTCGTCATCGCCGTGGTGGTCCTTGCGCTGTACATGACAGGCGCATTCAACGCCGGCAGCGCCTCACTGCCCACCGAATGCCTTGCGCAGCAAGGCTTCCTGTGCGCGACCCCTGCTATGGACACAACCGGCAACCTGCTGGTGACCATTGGCCAGATGTCCGGCACGACGTACGACATAACGGGCCTGGCATGCGTCAGCACCGATAACGCGCCCTCGGGCTCGCAGTTCATCCCTTTTTACACGACAGTTGAATCAGGTCTGGAAACAGGCATCAAGTTCCAGTGCCCGCTTTCGTCAAACGCGGTCGGGTCGGGATTTCATGGCACGATCTGGATCCAGTACAACAAGGGCAGCCAGACAGGCATGGTCAGCGAGGTCGCGACAGTCACTGCGACGGCTGTCACGCCGCAAAACATCGAGCCGGTGTACCCGTCGGGCGTGGCATACGACAGCTTCAGCTCGTCCTCAACCCCGAATGCCATAGCGGCCTCTGGCAACCAGATATACGTCTGCGCAATAGCCGCATCGCAGCAGATAAACTCGGAATCGTGGGAGGTTGCGACGAATGCGCCTTACACCTCCATAGGCACGCAGTCCGGCAACATGTGCTCGGCTTCTCTAGCCTCACTTGGAAGTTCCTCTATGGCTGTGTTTGGCGTGGACATACCTACCACAACAGTTAGGTCTTATACACAATCTATTGCGTCTGCGCCTTGGAATTACTATGCGCTGACATACACCGTCACGAACGCCATCAACACTGTGGTGATAGCCCTTGTATCTACAGGAGGGGAAAGTAGTGGGAGCATTCCTTATGGCTGTACGGAGGAACTAGGGGAGGGGGACGTGTATTATGCGATATGCATTAATCAAGCCGTCGGCATATACACAGTCGGTACAACTTGGACAAACGGCGACATATCAATGGCCGCATTTGTTTATGAGACTCCGGGGCCCGCGCCAAATCCTTCATACAACGCAACTACGTCATTGTCTCTTAAGGCATCGGTTTTGCCGGGCAATCAGATATACATATGCACTATGGACATTAACGATCAGCAGGCAAGCTCAATATCTTGGTCACAAACAGTAAATACCCTGCGTACATTCGTGGGCGTGCAATCAGGAAGCACCTGCTCTGCTTCAACCCAGTCTTATGTTTCGTGGTACAGCGATGCTATAAGCGCATACGGCGTAAATGCGCCGACTGTCAGGGTAACGCCGTATACACAAGCCTGGTTTTCGTCCCCGTGGGCTTATCACAATTTGGCATACATTGTAACGAACAGCATCAACACAGTAGTTATAGCACTTTCCGGCTCCGGTGGCGCTTATGTGCCGTCAGGCTGTACAAGTGAACTGCAAGGGCAAGACAGCGCGTATTATGCAATATGCACTAACCAAGCCACAGGTTCATACATAATAAGCACATGGACCGGTGGCGACGAGTCAGCAGCCGCCTTCGTCTTCGAGAACCCTGTCCTTCACGACGTGCCCGTAACCCTGTCCAACTCGCAGAGCAGCGCGACGCCTTCGGGCTTCCAGCAGATGATTAGCTTCAATCCTTCAACATACTCGGCCCATGAAACGGCCAACCTCAGCAACATCGAGTTTACAAGCGGTGCCCCGATAGGCACGCCCGGCAATGTGCCGTTATATGCGTGGATAGAAAGCGGGGCTAGCAACTCCGCGTCGAATACGGTGGTGTGGGTTAATCTGGGCAGCAGCACCGTGCCTGCGGAGAGCGGTAGCACTCCCGGAACCCTTACGATCTACATGAACTTCGTTCCAGGCACAGATCCTGTCACTTCGGGTTATACTGGATACGCGCCGCAGCTGTGGTGCGGTTCGGACTGCGAGCAGACGAGCTATGCGCAGTACGACAACGGGGCGAATGTGTTTACGAACTATTGGAACTTTGCAGGGACGACACTGCCGAATGGATGGACGAGTGGAGGAGCAGGAGGAACGCTTACTGTTACAGTCAATAACGGGATTACAATTCAAATGACGTCCACAGGAGGAACTTGGGGGTTTGGGCATGTTTATACAACTGGGGCTTATAATACTCAATTAGTTGAAGGATTTCTTTCATCATTCAATATTGGAAATGGAAATGATTATGCGCGTCTTGGACTTATGACTTCTCCCATAAACATCGGTGAAGAGGGAACGAATGGTTATGATTTTTTTCTTTTTAACGCTTATGTCACAACTGACCAATCATTGGAAAAATACGTTAATGGTGGTCAAGCGAATTTAGTGACTGGCTCTACTACTCCTTCAAGTAACACAGTTTACTCTCTAATGTGGCCTGCGACTGGACAAGAATCCACATTAGTTAATTATGGCAATCTGATATCCTCTGCAGATTCTTCAATAACACAAGCTAATTCTTATATTGATTTAGAACAAACAGCGAATGGCGCACCAGATGGCTATACTGTTCAGTGGCTCCGCACCCGCGCATACCCTCCTTCCGGCGTGATGCCAAGCGTCAGCTTCGGGAGCGTGACGTGAGGGCTTTGGGGCTTGCTATGCCGCGATCGATAGAACAAGTATAGCAAAACCCAGTATCGCGCCGATCTCGGTTTCGCCAAGACCGATGAGCGCGTACTTGTTCAGAATGCCCGACAGTATCACAATCACCGCTCCTGCAAAGAACATTGGGAACCTGAATTTTGACGGGAGGCGTTTCATGGCATTACCATAAGCGTGAAGTCTATCGGCATGCCTGCCGCAAGTCCTCGCAGGAACAGGTCAACGAATATTATGAACAGTAGGCTTATCCATGCGAGCTCCTCGTGGTGCGCGTTTATCCACGATTGTTTGTCATAAACCTTCTTCCTTAGTGCTCCTGCCTTCATGCAGCTGAAGCAGTCGTTCCTTCCGCCGATGAGGCTGCGCAGCGAGTGGCAGGAGAAAACGTACAGGGTCAGCAGCACGGCATTAATCAGAAGAATTACGCTGCCGAGCCTGAGGACAAAGGCGCCCGAGTATGTCAACGACACATATACGTCATAAAAGAAGAACGGGAGTATTATTATGGCTGCGTACAGGAAGTACCTGTGAAGGTTCTCTGCCTTGAAGATTGCGCTTGTCTCTCCGGTGTAGGGCCTCGCTTTCGAGTCCATCCTGTCAGCTACAGGGCACGCGGCCGGGTGCCTGAATATGTGCCTGTTGTAGTCCTTCCTGTACGCATAGCATGTCAGCCGGTACAGGCCGACGAGAGGTAGTATGAGAATTGTCGGGGAGTAGAACGGGTCTATGTAGCCCATGAACTCCTTTACCGGGAATACGAAGAATGCGAGCATTGCTATTGCTATGAGGGCCATGAATGCGTAGAGCCTCGGATTGTACTCGAGGAACTCGCCAGGCACGTACTTATTGATGTTCATGTCCATCTTTTTCATCCTTTTCGACATTCGGCTTCTTCAATCTGTCGAGAAGCATGAGCACAGGATCGTACATCTTGTCAGCTGCGCGCTCCTTTTCAGGTATTATCGCGTTGTCAGTTATGCTTATGTGCTCGGGGCAAACCTCCTGGCAGCATTTTGTGACGTTGCACAGGCCGAGGCCGCCCTGCTTTGTAAGCATGACCGACCTGTCTGCGCTGTCCAGCGGGTGCATGTCCAGAGATGCTGCCTTGACAATGTGCCTGGGCCCGAAGTACTTCGCATTGTGGTCCCTGACCACGTGGCACACGTCCTGGCACAGGAAGCACTCTATGCACAGCCTGAACTCATGCGACCTTGACACATCGGCATCGTACATGATCCATGGCTCTTTGCCCGCTGCCCTTGGCCTGAACTCCGGAATGTTCCTGTCGATCTTGAAGTTGCTTGACACATCCGCTACGAGGTCCCTTACAAGCGGGAACGCGCGCATCGGGCCCACGGTTATCACATTGCCCAGGTCTGAGATGCGGGTCTTGCACATGAGCCTTGGTAGGCTGTTTATCTCTGCAGCGCATGAGCCGCACCTTGCCGCCTTGCAGTTCCACCGCACGGCTATCGTCGAGTCGAGATTCTCAACGGCGTAGTTCACCGCATCTAGCACCGACATCCCCTCTTCGACAGGCACGTCGAACTCATCGTATCTCTCCCCTGCGGCCTTCTTAGGATCCTTCCGGAATACCCTCAGTTTTACTGTCTTGTCAATCGTAATGCTCTTCACCTATCATCCCCGCAAGCTCTTCCGGCGGCTCAGTCAGCTTCCTGCGCGACAAGGCGATTCTGTTATTCCGGCCTGTGCAGGTTATGTTCACCTTCCATATTCTGCTTTTTTTCGGGTAGTCGCTGCGCGTATGCGCACCCCTGCTCTCCTTCCTCTCAAGCGCGCTGAGGAACATGCACTCCGCGAGCGTAAGCATGTTCTCGAGTGTAATGCACTCGATCAGGCCCTTGTTGAACTCCATGGTGCCCGCAACTCCGACCTTGCTGAGCCTGGATCTTATGCCCTTGACGGCATCAAGGCCCCTCTCCATGTCATCCCTGTTCCTTATTATGCCCAGCCTGTCCTGCATGTTGCCCCTGAGCTGTTCGACAAGTGGATATGGATTCACCCTGTCCTTCGCGCCGGAGAGGTACCTGCTGACGCGCAACGCCTCCTTTCTTATCGCATCGCCTCCGACACGCTGCATCGCCGCGTGCCTTGCGTAATCTGATGCGTGCTCCCCCGCATGCTTCCCGAAGACGAGTATTTCTGCCAGGGAGTTTCCGCCAAGCCTGTTCGCACCGTGCAGCCCGCCTGCGCACTCCCCCGCGGCGTAAAGGCCCTTGACGCTTGTGGCGCAGGTGTCGGGGTCAACGCGGATGCCGCCCATGAAGTAGTGCACTGTCGGCGCCACCTCCATGCGCTCCTTGGTTATGTCGACTCCTGCAAACTCCATGAACTGCGCGTACATGCCAGGCAGCTTCTTCATTATGAAGTCCCTTCCTTTGTATGCTATGTCAAGGTACACCCCGCCATGCTCTGTGCCGTTGCCCTTCTGTATCTCGTAGTATATTGATCGCGCCACCACATCTCGCGCATCAAGCTCCTTCTTTTTTGGCGAGTACTTCAGCATGAAGCGCTCGTTCCTGCTGTTGTAGAGAATGCCGCCCTCTCCGCGCACTCCCTCCGTCACCAGAAGCCCGCGCATCGCAGGCGGCCACACCATCCCTGTTGGGTGGAACTGCACCATCTCCATGTCCGACAGTTCAGCGCCTGCACCAAACGCAAGCGCTATGCCGTCGCCGGTGCTCTCCCACGAGTTTGACGTTATCTTGTAGATCCTGCCCAGTCCTCCTGTCGCCATTATGACGCTCCCGGCGCTGAACGCGGCAAACATGCCTGTGCGCATGTGGAAGCCCATGGCGCCTATAACCCTGCCGTTCTTCATGGCAAGCGAGGTAACCACTGTCTCGTCGAAAACCTGTACATTCCTGTGGATTATCCTGTCCTCAAGCGTGCGTATAAGTTCGAGCCCTGTCCTGTCCCCGACGTGGCACAGCCTCCTGTACGTGTGCCCGCCGAACGCGCGCTGCATTATCCTGCCGTCTTCTGTCCTGTCGAAGAGGGCGCCCATGCGCTCCAGCTCGTACACCGCGTCCGGCGCTTCCTTTGCGAGAATCTCGGCCATTCGCCAGTTGCCCAGATAGTCGCCCTCGGTTATGGTGTCCTTGAGGTGGACCTTCCAGTCGTCCTTTGAGTCGACGTTCGCTACAGACGCCGCTATGCCTCCCTCGGCCATGACCGTGTGCGCCTTCCCGAGCACGGACTTGGAGAGCAATATGACGCTGCATCCTTTTTCCAGTGCCGCGAGAGCGGCGCGCATTCCGGCACCTCCGGCGCCTATTACAAGCACGTCGCATTCGTGGCTATCGTATTCCATCGCGTCACCGGATTGCAGTACAAGACAATAGAAACAAAAAGCTAAATTACTTTTTTGCCTGCGCGGGAATAGCGGCGTCCTTTGTAGTCCGCTATTTGCGGCTTCAGAGCAAGGATAAAAAGCCCGTACATTGTTACTTACCGTGCGACCAGATGGTGACCATATGCGGATAAGAGAGGTTTTTGCGAGGAGAAGGAATGCTCCTGCCGAGCTGATGGAACTGCAGAGGCAGGTGCCGGTGCATGCCGGGTTGAGGGAAACCCCGTCGCATACTGTGCTGTTCGCATGTATGCGTGGTGGGCAGAAGACCTCTATCGTACAGTTCGGCGTGACAGAAGCGAATATAGAGCAGGCGCAGGACGAGATCGTGAGCCATTCATTACTTTCCTTCCTGAATAGCTACAGGCAGGGTTCGCCGGGGGATAGCACGCCTACATTATGAGCGCAGGCAGGTCAGTTGTTCTGGACTATGCTATCTGCAATGAACTCGGGATTGAAGGACATGATGTCATCGTAGCCCTCGCCCAGCCCGAAGTAGATCACGGGTACGTCGGCCTCGCTTATTATTGAGAGGGTGTTGCCGCCCTTGGCATCGCAGTCCAGTTTCGTCAGTATGACGCCGTCGAGGCCCACTGCAGCGTTGAACTCGCGGACCTGGTCGAGAAGCATGTTGCCTGCGATGCTCTCGCCGACGAATATCTTGAGGTCGGGCTTCGCAACGCGCACCATCTTTTTGACCTCATCCATAAGGCTCTTGTTGGTTTCCTGCCTTCCGGCGCTGTCTATAAGGACAACGTCGATATGATGGGCCCTTGCATGCGCTATCGCATCGAACGCAACGCTCGCAGGGTCTGACCCGTATGTCCCCTTGACCACGTTTATGCCGAGGCGCTGCGCGTGTATTGCTGTCTGCTCGATCGCGGCTGCGCGGAATGTGTCGCTTGCCGAAAGGACGCACGAGAATCCGTTCTTCAGGAACATGTGCGCAAGCTTCGCCATAGTGGTCGTCTTGCCCGCGCCGTTGGGCCCTATGAACAGTATCCTTAAGGGCATCTCGCCCCTTGACTTCTTTTCTGCGGCTATCTTCAGTAGGTCTATAGCGACCTTCTTTTTCAGGATGTCGAGTATTGAGGCGCGTATGACCTGGGTTATCTGCGAGTCGATGCCCCTTGAGCTGAGCTTCTTATCCACAAGGCCCTTCCTTATGCCGTTGAGTATCTTTTCTGCGGCATCGTAGTTGACATCGGACTGCAGGAGCGACGTGCGCAACTCCTCGATGAATGGCTCGATGTCCTCGTCCTTTACCTTTACCTCGCGCAGGAATATGCCCTTTATCTTGGTGGCTGTTGTGGCGCGCGGGTGTTCCTTGCGCACGGGCGCATGCTCCGCTGCCTTGCCGGGAATGCCTTCTGGGTTTTGCTGCGCGCTCGGCAGTGCTCGTGGCTGCGGCGCAGCATCCCTGGGTATATGCTCCTGCGGTTTCCCCTCTGCCTTGGCATCGTGCTTATGCTCTTGTGGTTCATTTACAGGCATGTGCTTGGTGTCTCTCTTTTCCGCAGGCAGGGCCTCCCTCGGCCTTTGCGCTTCTACATGCGCAGCTGTACTTGAAGCAGAGGGCACCGCGGCCCCGGGCCCGGCCGTTTCCTCGACTGACGGATGTTCCTTTGCGACAGGCGCCGGCTCCAGCGGCTGACTTTGCTCGGGGACTTTTGCATGCTGTGTTTCCTGGAACCTCTCCTCTTCCTTCTTCGAGAGGCCGCTCACGAACTTAGAGAGCTTCTTCTTCAGACCTTCAAACATTTCTATACCTGCTGTTGCTGCATCGTTTCTATCCTGTAGCTTATGCTTATCAGCTCGCTTTGCAGCTTCCTGCGCTCCGCGTCGAGTTTCTTGAGCATCTCCTCCTGCTTATTCTTATTATCCTCTACTATCGCCTTCGCCTCTGCCACGCTCCTCTCTACCAGGTAGCCTGCCCCGACATACACCAGAGCAGACCTTATATCAGGGAACAGTGCCTCCACATACGCGCCGCCGCCGATGCTTATAAGAGTCTTCTTCTTGTCGGCCTGCTTCGAGTCGTTGAGGAACTGGACCCCCTTCCTCATCGAGTCCAGCGATAACGAGTATGTGGCTATCTGCTCCTCGATGAGCTCATGGTGCTGCGAGTAAACGTTCTGCATGTAGCGCAGCTGCGCATATGCCTTATCATCGGATGCCTTCTCTGTAGCCATTGAACCACAGTATAGATTGGGTTTCTGTCCTTTTATTACTTTGGTTGAGATGGCCGAGGCGCATGTTTTTTGCCATCACTCTTCCTGCGCCTTTTCCATTGCAGGAAGAGCAGCCACAGCAGAACAAGCAGCAGTATCAGGAGCAGCAGCCACAGAATCCACCAGGGAGGTGCGGATGTGGCAGGCACAGCGGCCACAGCATTGCTAGTCATGGAATTTGACACTGCCGCAATCGTGGTCGTGGGCAGTATCGTAGTGGTTGATGTAGTAGCCGTGGCGTTTGTTATGGTGTTGGTAGGCGCATTCGGGCTTGGCTTCACCTTGCTTATAGTGCACACCGCCAGGGTTATTGTGTGTACTGCCGGTATGTAGGATATGCCTGTGAGCTTCATAGTGTAGTTGTACTTCGCTGTGTTGAGTATCGATATTGTATTGTTGGGATACAGTGTATACGGGCTGGTGCTGTTCACAGTTACGCCCGCGTCTGTCGGAGAGATGAAGTTTGCGCGTATGTTGAACGAGATGCCGGTGAAGTTGACAACCGCGTAGTCTGGGGCTGTCAGGTTAGAGACCAGATAACAGGTATTGTTAATTGTGGATACTGCCGGCCTGAATGTCCCTCCACCAACCACTCCGCCGCCACCGCCTCCGCCTCCGTTGCTTGATGGCCTTGAGGGACTCGGCGCGCTGCTGACTGTCACAGGGTCGGAAGGTATCGAGTTAAATATGAATGGGGCACTCGTGCCTTTGTCTATGGCGACGGCATTGAAGGTGAATGTGCCTGTGCTCCCTGGCGTGAACACGAGAGTATTGCTTCCGGATGAGGTACCAAGCGCGCCTGTTCCCACAGGACTTCCTGCTGAGCTGTAGTAGACTATGGTGTAGGGGCCTGTTCCCCCGGTTATCGTTGCAACAAGCGTCACTGCGCTGCCAATCGTGATTTGGGAAGGCGATGCCATGAGAGTTATCAAGGGTGCCTTGTTTATGACGAAGGTGTTTGAAACATTTGCAGGGAGGTAGTTGCCGTTCCCTGGTGTTGATGTTGTTATGAAGTATGTGTTTGCGCCGGGTCCGACCGCGAAGGTGTTCGTTCCGGTGAACACCGAGTTGAACACGTCATTGTTCACGACAACGTTCGCTGTGAGCTGGTTGTCCACGGACGTGATCGCTGCCGTTATGTCCGGCGAGTTTGCGCCGTTGTAGTCCATCGAGTTCGGTGTTGGAAGCGTGAGCGTCAGCAGACCGTTCGAATTGGGTATTGAGGCCTGCATTATCGTAAGGGTGTTGGTGGTTATAAGGTTGTTGTTAAGATCCTTTGCCACAACATTGTAGGTGCCTGCGCCAAGACATTGAGTTATAGCCGCGGGACTGCCACATATGTCATTAGAGGCCAAAGAGGTTCCTGAGTTGCTCTCCACCACAGCATTGGTCAGGGTGTTTGAGACCGTAAGCTGAATGACGTCTCCTGAGTTTCCTATCGAATTTGCCGCGGTTATCAGGTCGTTAGTGCCGTAGGGTACGCTGTTTCCTGCGCTGAATGACAGAATGGGCGGTGCAGGAGCCGGCGAAGGAGTGTACGGACCGAATGCGACGCCTTCTGAGTAAGAGAACTGGGTTGACGTTATGTTTCCAACAACCCTGTTTGTGGTGGTGTTGATAATTGTGATGCCATTTACAGGCGACTGAGCGTTAGCGTAAGACCACACTACATACACGTACTTTCCATCAGGAGATGCAGCGAGGTAACCGCACTCATTGCAGTTGGTGTAAGATGTAGGTATTGTATCAATGATTGCGTTTGTTGATGTATCAATTACATACACGTTTGACACTGCGCTGATGTATGCGCGGTTGTCGTTAGGCAGGAAGGTCACGCCCCATGGTGTGCCAGGAACGTTGAAGCCTCCGTCGACCGTGTTAGTCTCGGTGTTTATTATCGATATGTCATTTGTTCCAGGCCTGGGAAACGGAACAGTCACATAGGCAAACGTGCCGTCTGGAGAGAACGCAGCATCAAATGGCGCCCAGTTCCAGTTGGGGTCCGGTATGGTGGCTTCTATAGTGCCAGTTGATGTATTAAAGACAGATATGCAATTATCATTGGTTAAATTGCAGTCGCTTACGTAACCATATGTTCCGTCTGGTGATATGGCGATGAGATAACCTGCATTATGGGCGAATTGCTTTATAGTTCCAGTTGACAAGTTAATTTTCATAAGCCCCGCGTAATTAGGCTGATCATTGATAGTATATGCATATTCGCCATTAGGCGATATAGCGAGGCCGTATGGTTCTTGAAGATACTGAGAGCCAGTATCCAGCGATCCGATTATTGTGTTAGTTGTTGTGTTTATTACTATCAGTCCGCCATCCTGGACAACATATGCATAGCCCCCTTTATTCGCTGAGGATCCTGCAAAGGCCGTTTGTGCAACTGCCATCGACAATACAGCAAAAGCCAATATCAACGTTTTGTAGTAGCCACCAATCATCAGACCAACCGCGCGCTTAGATATCTTTACATGCTTGCCGATTCTATAATCCCACATCGGCAGGCGTACTGTGATATAGTGTCTTTTCACCTATATAAGGGTTGCTTTAGGCGTTGTCGTCGTAGAGTGTCTTGAGAGCATATATGCGCATCAGAACCCTAGCCCTTCTGATATGCTCGCGATCTCGTAGCCCGTGGTGGCCCTGCCTACCAGGAGTCCCCTTGAGTTCGCTATGGCGCAGAGGCCTATGCTCAGCGCACCGAGGTTTGCCGTGGATTGCGATACGCTGGTGAACAGCTCCTTCAGCAGGGATTCCTCCTCTTCCGTCACCCTGTTGTTGAGGACTATGCCCCTGTTTGTGAGCAGATTGTTCGCTCCGACGGTTTCAAAGCCCCCTATGCCCATCTTTATGACCTCTACATCCAGCATATCGGATATCTCTTTTGCCTCTTTTGACGAGTAGTTCGGATTGATTATGGCCTTCTTGTCATTCGTAAGTATGTTGTTGCCCAGTGCGTTGAGGTCTGTCTTGAATATCTCAACATTTACGCTGTCGATCTGTTTCTTGATGGCTTTCGCCTCGCTCGCGTACGCCGCGTCCGGAAGAATCAGCGAGCGGGAGTTGCATGCCGCGTATATGCCTATGAGGTCTGAGCCGCTCACGCTGAGGTCATGCACCGGCACACCGAGGTCCCTTTTTATGGCGCTGCGCTCGCCTTTCGTGGATCCTTTGCCGACGAGAGAGAAGGAGTCGGTTGCTATGGAGAACGCGCCTATGTAGTCGTTCCCCAGGATGCTCAGCTTTGCCGTGGGCATCATTTGACCTTCTTGTCATGCGCGCTGTCTGAAGGCGTAGCCTGTTTTGGAGCCGCCTTCTGCTGTTGCGCCTGATTATGCTGATGCGCGGCCTTGCCTGCTGCTACGCCCTTTGCCGGTTCCTGCTGCGCCTTCCCAGGCGCCTTCTTCTCGGCAGGCTTGTCCGCTGCCTCAGGCCTGCGCTTCAGTTCCGGCGCAAGGTCTGCCTTGACAATGTCGCCGTCCCTTTCCACTGTCACGCGCACAGGCGACATGCTCCTCGCAACCTTGTCAACCAGGTAGTTGTTGAGGTCCTTGCTCATTTTTACCGAGCCGGCGCCGGCCTTTGCGTGCCTTGCGATGTCCTCCCTTACGTAATCCACTGACTTCTTGCGCCGCCTTGACATGTGTATCCTCACGAGCCTCTTCCTGAGCCTTATGGTCCTTGATATCCTTGCCGGCGCTGTTGTTGCCATTTTATCAATCCTTCAATCTGAGCTTCCTGTTCCTCCAGTTGCGCTGCATCCGGTTGTACTGCACGCGCCTGTGCGTGCGCAGCGTGGCCAATACCGGTATTCTCCTGTTCTGCTTCAGCTTCTTGCCAAGCCTTGCCTTCCTATTCTGGCTCTTTTTTCCCATGGAAACCATCATTCTTACTTGTGCTTAAACTGCACTGTGGGCTCCGGCTTGTACGTCAGCCTGCTGAGCAGGCTGCGCAGCTGCTCCTCTGTCAGCTTGCCCGCTATCCTGTTGCCCTGCGCCATTTGTATTATAAGGTTTAGCAGTTGCGTGTACAGCTCCCTGTTGGATAACCTCACATTCATCAGCCGCTCATATGCCTCGCTTGTCATGAGCCTTCTTGCGATTTCCCGGCGCTGCTGCTCCTGCTGCATGAGCTTTATGCGCCTTGACATCTCTTTCCTGTACCTTTCATCTTCCTGTTCCTCAGTCACTTATGCACCCTGTTTAAGTATCTCTGCTGCAGCCCGGTCTAGGAATGACCTGCCTTTTGGAGTGACGACCCTGCCGGCCTTGCCCTTCTTCACATACTCAAGCTTTTCCAATGCCGCGAAAGCATCCTTTATGTTGCTCCCACCTGACCTGAACATGTGGTGCTTGTGGACGTTGTGCCTCTTCCTTGTACCATATCTTATCCTGAGCCTTGAGATCCCTATGGGCCCGTTCAGGTATGTCTGGCGCAGTATTGATGCGCACCTTATATACCAGAAGTCCGGGTTGTCCGGCACGCGCTCGCGCCCTGCGCCCGTCTTCACATAATCAAGGTACTTGGGCTTTGCCACCTTGAGCTCCTTGAGCTTCTTTGCCACGCTGCCTATGAGCACCGCGCTGTCTACCTCTTTTATGTTCGGCATCATACCACTGCAGAAACGTAATCCAGAACACTAAACGTGCGCCTGATTATGCACTTATTTTGCACGAGAATGTATATAAAGGATAGGGTAAGGCACAGGCTGCGCCGCGTTTCCGGGCCGCATGGACCCGGCTGCCTGCTTATCCGCGGCTTTCTGGCGACGGGATTCTCAGTGTCAGGCGCCCTGCCTGCGCCGCCGGGCGCGGCATTGGCCGGAGAGCTATATTGTTGATGCCTATGACTCGCGCCACCTTGCCTTTCTCTTCGCGATGAGCACGAGCGACACGGCTACGGCTATTATCACGGCCCAGTCTATCCCGAGGTTCAGCGCGCTTATGCTCAGAAAGCCGGTGGCGTTCTGGACTATCTCCGCGCCGTATGTCGTAGGCGATAGATATGCGATGTACTGGAAGGGCTGCGGTATGTATGTTATAGGATAGTAGACAGGGGGAATGGTAGACAGCAGCACGGATATTATGCCGGAGAAGCCCCAGCTCTGCATGACGTCGCTCGTGAACGTGGACAGTATAAATCCAAGCACTATCGAGAATGT
>JAMCZF010000006.1 GCA_023485825.1 Candidatus Martarchaeota archaeon | reverse complement strand
GCACGGCATGAAACTGTCGGACAGGATTATGGAGTGTGATTGTGGAAACCATATCGACAGGGACATAAACTCTGCGATAAACATAATGAACGGGTTCCTATCACAGAATGCCCTAGTGGCGGGGCTGAGCGCATTTGCGCTCAAACTGCGACAAACAGGCCTGCTGAATGACAATGACGGCAGTGTGCTCGCGGAAGTACCTTATGCGGGCGGGGATACCGCCGGCTTCGCCGGCGGAGAGGACCCGCCCGTGCGTGGGGTTTATAAGGGGTGAAACCCCTTATGTCATATGTTGTGCATTATAATGGTCAAAAATGCCATTTTTTGATTAATATGATGAACAATTTCATTATATAAAAACATCCGTTCCTCTGTCAAGCCCAAAAAGTCCCTTCCTGCCAAAGCCAATCCACCACAAAGCCCCGGCCACTCACGCCACGCTCACGCTCCCGAAGCTGAAGCTTGGCATTACTCCGTTGGCGGGTAGGCGAGGACCAGAGAAAGAGGAAAGTGCGGAACACAAGTCCTGAATGTCTTATACTCGCAATAGAGATAAGCTTATATATCTATTATACACTAATTATATAGTGATTATATGGAAATGACCACCATACAGATAAGCAAGGAAACCAGGGAAAAGCTCAACGGCCTGAGGTTCTACAGGCGTGCAACTTATGACGAGATAATAGAAGCACTAGTCGGCCTTGTGCCCAAGGGAGACAGCGAGGGCGAATACACAGACGAGTTCAGGGCATCTCTGCTCCGCAGCCTTACAGACATGAGAAGCGGCAGGTCCTATTCCTCAGACCAGGTAAAGAAAAAGTTGGGCGCGTAACGTGGATTACGCCCTCGAATACTCGGAAGAATCAGTAGCGCAGCTTGAACGCACGGATAGGGCACAGGCACGCAGAATAATAAGAAAGCTCGAGAGCATACTTTCAGATCCGCTTCATTCCTTTGAGAGACTGAGCGGCAGGCCGGAATACAAACTTAGGGTGGGCGACTACAGAATCATCGCAAACATAGACGAGCAGAAGCGCAAAGTGTTCGTAAGGTCTTTAGGTCACAGGAAGAACGTGTACAAAAGGCACTGAGTCACCCTCGAAGCCCCTCACGCCACGCTCACGCTCCCGAAGCTGAAGCCTGACATGACGCCTGAATTGAGGCCAGGCTATTTCTTGAGTCTTCTTATCGCTTCTGCAGTTACAGGATCAGTCACAACGTACCTGCCATCAGATGTTTTCTCTACAATTCCTAGCTTTACAAGGCTTTGCAGCAGCGAGCTGAATACAGTGTCGGAAACCGCGCCCGCCTTCGAACTCACATACGCCTTTATGATGCCCCACGTGCTCATACCTTCAACAATGGCACTGAGTATCAGTACATACCTTCTCCTCGAACGTGATATAGCGGCCTCTATCTCCTTCATGACCAGGCCAGAACCCTCCCTGAAGACCTGCTCCACGGCCTTTCCATGCTCCATTTTCTCGACTGTCCTGAAGTGGCCATAGTACGTAAGCCAGGCGCAGATGCCGTCCAAACTGCTTATGGCATCGTCGATGTCTTTCCCGCTCACCATGCTTCCAGCCTCTTCGAACCCCTGTTTCAGGAAGGCAGTGCCGCTGTCCGCAGTAAACCTATCTACATATATCTCGTTCTTGAACCTGCCAAACAGCGGCGCTTCTTCATCATCCTGGTTAAGGAAGTCCCTCAGCATTCCGACCTCGCTGCCGGTAAGTATGAACGCTATGTTCGGAAGGTTGTCCAATGCCCATGCTATTACGCCGTCATATCTCACCCTGCCGCTGAAGCGCAGGTACTGCGCCTCGTCGAGTGCAATAACCAGTACAAGTCCGTTTCCCTTGCACCATCTGTTCATCTCCTTGAGCAGGTCGGTTATCCTCAGGCCCCCGTCCAGTTTTATGTCCGGCTCCTTGCCCATGCTCTCCGCGAATCTGAGGAACTCCTTCACGATGGTACTGTATAACATTCCCATCGGCACCGATCCGCTCACAAAATATATCTCGCGTATGTCGATAATCACGAACGGGTACTCCCTCTCCCCCAAAAAGGAGCGGATGAGGCTTGTCTTCCCGACACGCCTGAGCCCGTACACTATGATCAGGCGCTCTCCGTTTCCCAATGACGTAGAAAGCGAATCCAGCTCCTTTTTCCTGCCATACAGATCGGCAACCTTCTCCTTGGGCTTTACATCAAAAAGCACTAATACACCCATTAGTTACTAATAGTGGCATTAGTAAAATATATAAATGCTGCCTATGCCTCAGCCCCAAAGCCAGGCCCCTCACGCCACGCTCACGCTCCCGAAGCTGAAGCCGGGCATGACTCCTGCAGGCGGAGAAGCACGTATGCGCATAGTATAGAAATATTCATTGGCAGTTACACCTGCCCACATCCCTATGCCTATATACGTATCTGGGCTTCCTACGTTTCCTTCTGGAGTAGCAGCCCTACCAACAAGCGTCCCGCCCAATTCCGGCGGAGCAGAATAAAGCGCATCATACCAGTCGGCTCCAAATACATTTGCCGTTTGCCAGTGCCAGGCTGTTGCCGTTGTTGTGCCACCTGCGCTACCCATCAAGGTAGAGGTGGTTCCACTCTCAGAATAAATCGTTTCTGAACATGCACAGACATCCTCGTCCATGCCAAAAAGGTAATTGGTTAATGCGGTGTCAGAGCTCCCCATAGCTGCAAAAAATGCTTCTCCTGTGCTCACAGCAGTTATCTGCTCCCACCCTTCCATTATAAAATTGGCGCCTATGACCGGGGCTGTGTTCCACGCCACAGTTTCTGCTGCCGTACCTGTAGAGCCTCCTGTTCCTGTTAATGTTATAACATTTGAAGTTACACCGTAGGGGTTTGTCTGGGATGTCAGAGTTAAGGTGCCTCCATTAGCAAGGGCAAAATTTGTTATGGTATTGCCATTATCATACCACGTGAACACATTCGCGCCGTTGTCGTACTGTGCATCTGAACTCTGGAAGCATCCGGACGCGCACCACAGCTGCGGCGCGTATCCTGTGTAGCCTGAAGTAACAGGCGTGTTGCCGGTCATGAAGTTCATGTAAATCGTGAGGGTGCCTCCGCTACCTGCTATGGTGCTGCCGCCGAGGTTCACCCAAACCACCGAGTTAGTTGCGCTTGACGACGCTCCGGACTCAATCCACGAGTACAGCGGCACGTTGCCAGACGTGCCTATCGGAGCTCCGGAAGTGAACTCGATATTGCTCATGTTCGCCATCTCATTTGCTGAGTATGTTGTAGGGTTGAAAAACACCATCTGCTGAAAGTTTGCAGAGGTGGCGCTGCTCTGGGAGTTGGTCAGTGTTATTGGCACATACGCATACGCGCCTCCGCTCGGGCTGCTGCCGGATGTTATGGCGAACGTGCCGGAGTAGGCGCTGCCCACCGTCGTGGGGTGCGCGTCGGTGACTATCACGTTGAACGCCTCGGGCGAGTTCGATGTGTCTGATGAGGACGTGGTATACGAGAACGTGTTGCTCGTTGAGGAAACACCCGTGTACACCTGGCTTGCCACGACGGCGTCGGTTATCGAGTTCACCACGATCCAGTTGTACGTGTACGAGGAGGTTCCTCCTGACACAGTTGCGCTGCACGATACTGATGAGCCCGAGGTCACAGAGGCGGGCGACGGGCACGAGGACAGCGAAACTGTCGGAGAGGTGTAGCTGCTGCCCCCACCGGACGATCCCAGTGAGTTGGACGTCACCGATTTCGCCGTGAGCGTCGCGATCTGGCTCACCTGCCCTGTTTGGCCGCTCTTAGTGTACTGTATCCACAGCGTCCCTGTGAAGGCCGCGCCTATGGCGTTCGATGCAAGAGGGCACTGGAATACCATGCTTAGCGTCTCGCCCGATACAACATTTGCCGTTATGCTGTTGAATGATGACGGTGTGCCGCTGCTGCCGGAGATGCAGGCGGTGCCTGTTATGCCGATGCCCGCGCCGAGGTCCTCGCCGAACGTTACGAGGACGTTGCCCGTTGTGTTCATCATGGGCCCTTTGCACTCGAATCCGGACTGCGCGAGGCACGATGACGTGAACGCGCCCGCGCCGCCGCCGAAGGCGCCTGTTACGTACAGCGCAAGGACCACCACGGCGATGACGAGTATGCTCCACCCGTAGGTCGTGAGGTACTCCATCGCAGTTTGTAATTTAGC
The DNA here is from genome assembly GCA_023485825.1 of Candidatus Martarchaeota archaeon. Lineage (GTDB taxonomy): Archaea > Micrarchaeota > Micrarchaeia > Micrarchaeales > CABMGC01 > JAJZOD01. The sequence continues at coordinate 409 of JAMCZF010000006.1, read as the reverse complement.
CGTGCCGTGGACTTTGTGTGTTTTATTGCTGTTACTCAGGCAAAGCACCTCACAATCTGCTCGTTCAGTTATGTGTTATTGCGCATACGTATTTATAAATACACGCTCAAGTTCCTATATGCCAAAAAGACCTGAGATAAGCGTGGTGGTGCCTGCTGTTAACGAGGAGAGGTACATAGGCTACATGTTCGAAGGCCTCTCGCGCCAGGTCTTCAGGAACTTTGAGGTCATTGTCGTAGATGGGAACAGCACAGACAAGACGCGTGATATCGCAAGAGCGAACGGCGCAAAGGTCATAATCGAGAAGAGGAGGGGCATTGGCCGCGCACGGAACGTCGGCGCAATGACGGCGCGGGGCAGGATAATAGTGTTCATCGACGCGGATACAAAGCCCAGCCCGACATTCCTC
>JAMCZF010000007.1 GCA_023485825.1 Candidatus Martarchaeota archaeon | reverse complement strand
GAAGGATATGGGATTCCGTTGATTGCAAAGAAGAAAGAAATATGGACTTACCTGGACAACGGACCTGTCCATAAATCAAGACTGTTCAAGGAATGGCTGAAGTCGCACCCGAACGTCAAAGTCAGGTGGATGCCATCCTACTCCCAAACCTGAATCCTCAAGAACAGATATGGGGATACGACAGGAAGAAGTTCCTGAATAATCAGGTATTCGACAATGCGAGGCAACTACGGATGCGATTGGATTGGTTTGTGCGGCGTTTGAAACCAGACACTGTAAAGAGCGTCGCCTCCCTGATTCCGATAGAGGCGCTTCTGAGTTTTCAGGCATAGCCTGCCGAATTACTTCGCGGTTGGCAAATTACAGGGACAGAACTATTTCAACTACATGAAGGATGTAGTTGACAGATCACTCAAGAAACGGTAGAATCATAAACTCTTACAGTTACCTTTGGTAAGCAAGGACTGCAATGCATTCTGTCAAAAATGATGTCTTGTGTTACACATAGCCTTTTGCTATCTTCTGCACGGTGCCCAACAGCCTGCCGTCTGTAGAGTATGCCTTTGACTTCCTGAAGTCGAAGACCCCTTGCCGGAAGACCGGGGAACGCTCTTCCCTGTCGCCGCTTATTATCCTGCCGCCAAGCAGATTGTTTGCGGCTGGAGCAACTACGAGCTGCGCCTTTTTGTTGTAGTCCTCGTAGATCTTCTTCGCGCCGGCGCCGATTCCCGAGATTATCCATGCGCGTTCCGGCTTGCCCCCGGTCTTGGCCAGCATATGCAGGTGCGCCATGAATAGGTACTGCTTCTGCATCGCCTGCTCCGAGGGCAGGGACATGCCGTGCATGTATGCTGAATTGTCGAGAAGGATCTCCTTCCCTACGTCGGCGTTTACCCCTATCTGCTGCAGAACCTCCTGCAGGTGCGAGTCATGGTTCCCCTTTGCTATGTGGAGCTCTACGCCCTGCAGCGGCCTGAAGAACTCGCGCAGGTGCCGGTATTCCGAGAAGTCCGGATACGCGATGCTGGCCTTTACGTCGCCGAGGAACACTATCCGCTTTGCCCCTGATCTCCTGTACGCCACGAGTATTTTTGTGCCGAGAGCCTTGTCTGCGCCGGTTACGTGAAGCCCTTCCCGCTCTAGGGAAAGCTCGTGCCCTATGTGCAGGTCTCCGGCTACCAGCGTGCGTTCCTTTTTGAGAAACGCGACACCCGGATCCTCGATGAACTCGATGTCCATGGTAGTACTCTGAAGGTAAAGGTATAAATACCTTTAGGGATAAAGATATTTGTATGGCAGAAACAAAGATCTACATCGATGACTCCGTAGACGGAAAATTGCGCGAGGAGGCCATGTCCAGGTTCGGCTACGGCCGCGGCTCCATAAGCAAGGCAGTTGAGGAGGCCATAGTCCAGTGGCTTAGGCGCAATGACCGGATAAAGAGGAGGCTTGCTGCCGTAACAGATGCGGCAAAAAAAGAAAAGGGGATCATTGCCGTTCTTCTCTTCGGGAGCTATGCCAGGAAGGAGGAGGACTACAATGACATAGACATAGCGGTGCTCTTGGACAAGGATGCGGACAAGAGGCATATCGTGCTGGAACTCGTGAAGGCCACGGGCGACATTGAGGAGAGGATGTTCGAGGTGTCTGTGCTGAATGATATGCCCCTGGATGCAAGGAGCAAAATACTCAATGAGGCGGAAGTTTTATATGTAAGCGACAAGCCTAAGCTATATGATTACAGCATAGGCGTCATAAAAAACTGGTCGGACTTTAAGGGCAGGCTGCTTGCTGTTTTGAATGGATGATCGTGTGCTTGACGTGATTAGGATAAGGAGGAAACTCGCGGACCTGGAGCGATACAAGATCAGGCTGCAGAAGATAGCGCCAAAAACACTGGATGCATACGCAGGTTCTGAAATCATTGTAAAGAGCGCCGTGGAAAGGAACGTGCAGCTCATCAGCGATGTGCAGCTCGATGTCCTCGTGCAGCTCTACAAGGGCATGGAGATAAGGATAGCGGGGGATGACGAGTCAGTTATAAACAATATGGAGCAGAAGCTCGGCAAGGCCCTTTCGGAGAAGGTGCGTGAGAGAAGGAGGCTCAGGAACGAGCTTATACATGCATATGCCGAATCTGATTTCGATGAACAGGTCTTTGAACAGGCGCACGGCCTGAAAGACATTGATGACTTCATAAATGAAGTGGGCAGGCTTGTGAAAGAGAACAAATAATGCAGCTTCTTCTCCCAAGTTGGGAGAAGAAGCTCATACTTAGCATTCTCATTCACAAGTGTAGAATGTGCGAATCGTCACACAGGATTAGGCCTGAAGCGCTCCTTGACGCCTGACATCTCCTCGTTTACCAGCTTCTTCCAGGCAGGGAACTCTTGAGGGGTCTTGGGATACTCCTTGTAGAGGTTATTGAGCTTCTTCATCTTGTTCACTGTGAAGATGAGGTTCCTGAAGGCGTTTATGTTGCCTATCCCGCTGAGCACCTTCTGGAACTTGCTTGCCACAGTGAGCTCTGGCACCCTGCCGTAGCTTATCTCTATCGCCTCCTCCTTTGTGAGGAACTTCGCCATGCCGTAGTTTATAAGGTCGTTGTTGAGCGACTGCAGGTACACCCTGAAAACCTCAAGGCCCGCCGTCTTGTTGCCGTACTCGCCGTTGTACCTTATGTTGTAATCCCATATGCTCTCGAGGCTCGTGTCCTTCCTCGCGATGGCCTCCCCTGCCACCTTGCCAGCCAGAACCCCTGCGACCATCGCTGGACCTATGCCGCCGGCGCTTATAGGGTTCGGCATCGCCATGCTATCGCCTGCGCCGAGATACCCGGGGTACACCAAGCTGTCGAACTGCCTGCGCACCGTGACCGACCAGTAGCCCTTGCCGTTGTTGTCTGTAGGGTCTATTGATGTGCTCTCTATTATCGGATTCCACTTGACATACTCGTCAATGAGCATGTGCAGCGTGTCTTTCTTCCCCATCTTCGCATTCCTTATCTCGAGGCTCTTCTTTTCCACACCCAAACCTATGTTCATCCTCTTCCCCTTTTTCGGGAAGACCCATCCATAGCCCCCCGGAGCCAACTGCTGGTTGAGGTGTATTAGCGCGTTCTTCGGGTCATAATACCTAAGATCCTCTGCCTTCGCCTCGAAATTGAATATGTAGCGCCCTGTCGATTCTATGTCGTCTGTGCTGACCTCGCGCTCTATGTACGGGTTGTCAGGAAGCTTGCGCCTGAGCATGCTCGCTATGCCGAGCGTGTCTATCACGAGCTTTGCCGTATGCCTCTCCTGCTCCTTCTTCGAGTTGCGCCCGTGCACCCCGGTTATCCTGCCGTCCTCTATTATGGGTCCTTCGACGTTGAACCCTGGCACGTATTCCACGCCGTTCTTGAGCGCGTACTTGAGGAGCTTCTGTGCAAGCTTGGGCCTGTCAAGGCTGTAGCCTTCGCCGTCGAACAGGAACCTGTGCTCCAGGTCCGGGCTGAAGGCGTATACGCCGTCGACCTTGAGGTCGAGCTCGGGCTCGCCGAACCGTATGTCTATCTCCTTTGAAACGAAATCCAGGTGGCTTTTCGCTACCGCATCGCCGCATACCCAGCCCCAGACGGTCTTCCTGCCCACGATTGACTGGTCATTCCTGTCGAGCATTGCAACCTTCGCGCCCTTCTGTGCGGCGGCTGACGCCGCAAGCGTTCCTGCTATTCCGCCGCCAGCGACTATAATGTCATATCCGGCCATGAGAGCACTTACTGATCCTTGCCTTTAAGCACGACTATGGGTATTATGCCCTTGTCGAACTCAAGCTCTGCGAGCCTGAGCGGGTCATAGACCCCAGCAGGCACCTCCATCAACGGTGGTGCTCCATACGCAAGCTGCAATGCGCGTGCGCCTATGATCCTTGCCTTTTCGAATCTCGTGTAGTCCATCAAACGACCCGTATTTAAGCGTAAAAGATACTCGCCCTGTAAGTACAAATAATAAGAATTAAAGCTTAATAAAGGTTTGGTTGCCCGCGCCATTTGTCATATCTCTATGCTTTGACTGCTATTGTCCCAGAATATTTCAGGTTCTGCGATGAAATGGTCCACTTCCGTGGTCAACGCCGGCCTTGCTGCTGCGACCTTCTTTCTGCGTGCGCCAGCGATAAGCATCACCTCGCCCCGCATAACTGTAGTAAGCTGCTCCACTCCCGAGTTATCCAAAGCATTATGTTTCGCAGGCTTGTTGCCCTTGGTTCTGGTCTTCATTGTCATGGCTATCCCAAGTAAGTACACAAACATATAGCACGAACTGGTATATATGCGTTGTGTGCGAGACGACGTTGGCGTTTCGCGGCAAAACAGGCCCGCCATATAACGCATAAATACCTTGCGCAACAAACTTATTCTCGCAATGCCTTGGTAGTGTAGTGGTCTAGCATACGAGCCTGTCACGCTTGTGACCCGGGTTCGAATCCCGGCCAAGGCGAATTTTCTAACCGTCCTCAACCACTTGCGGCAGGTACGCCTTTACGCCGCAGGTCTTCATTCCCATAGATTTTATGGCTGAAAGCGCATTCTCATCTGCGCACACCGATCCATTATCGTCAACATATACCCTTCCGCTTGACATCAGCTCCAGCGCCATGGGATAAATCACGGAGTCCATCTTGCGGAGGGCTTCCCTGTGCTGTTCTGATAAACGCCCCAATGCCTCTGTGCCCCTCACTTCTTCGGGCGAAATGCCGCCTGGCAGTTCTACTTCAACAGGCCCGGATACGATTATTGGAGCACCCTGGTCAAGCTCTTCAGTGACAATGTGCACAGTCGACCTGATCTCCTTCATCCCGGATAATAAGGCATTGCTGATGGCATCCTTGCCGGCGTAAATGGCCTTGCCGTTTCTGTTCCTTATAGAAAGATCGCCATGGTGAAGGCTCAAGATGCGGTTGC
>JAMCZF010000013.1 GCA_023485825.1 Candidatus Martarchaeota archaeon | reverse complement strand
TGACCCTGGCAAGAACATGTTTTACGCCGAAGGATCGGATATGGTTCCTGAATCTGTACTCGTTGTTCTCATCAACGCAGAACTGGCTTCCATGGTCTGTCATTATTTCAATCGGAACCGCATTCCATAATGCAACCGCATCGTCAAACACCAGTATTGCATTACTTGTGGTCGCATTGTTGAACTCACCATATCCCATTATACATCGTGATGCGTCATCCTCATACAGGATCATCTGCTTCCTATCGTCAGTTTCAGTATAATCCGTATGCCACATATCATTGCTGTAGTCCCTCTCCCACCTGACCCATTTCCTCTGCTTGCTCTTCTTCGGTTCCTTGTTTGCCAGACCCTCCTGGGTCAGAACCTTGTGAATCCTGTTATGTGGCATTTTTACCCCTTTTTCAGCAAGAATCTTTTCAATGATACTGCCCGCTTCCATATTGTTCTTTCGTTTTACGCACTATTACACGTTCCTGTGAGGATATAGGTATTGACCTCCTTCCGGGTGACTTTATCCGTATGTCTTTCGACGGAATACCCCCGTATTTTGTAGGCAACTCTCTTATCCACCTTGATGTAACCCCAAGATGTCTTGCAATTACGCCAGTAGACAGCTCTCCTTTTTTCCGTTCAAGAATAGCCCAACGTATTCCCCTTGCAGTAAGTTTGCCGCCCATGCGTAAGGTATCGCGCCAAAAGGTTAATTCCTTTGTTGTGAGTCTTGTCGTGAGGAACCTATTTCGGGATATGACACCGCATGTGCGCGATAGCAACGTATATAAACCTTCTTCGGCATAATATAGCCATCGATTCTCCGGGAGCGATGCCCGTCGATGAGATAATCACCCTGATCTGGGGCTATGCCCTGCCTGGTGGTTCGTGAAAATTCCTGTTTGGAATTGGATGTAGTCTTGAGAATGCAAAGAAGCTCGCAACGCAATTGCAGAATTTCAACTCCAGTCGATGCTGCTGGAGGACACTGCTATCAGATTTCGACAGATATGCAAGTCTACGTGTACACTTGTACATGTGGCGTACGGCTCAGTAACGCGTAGTCAATCTACCGCAAGGAAGGGGATACCCATGGGAAACTGTGGCTAATACCATATAGTCTAGTACACCTGGAAGGAGTTCTAGGCGAAAGGGTTGTGAATTGGAACATTACCGCCATGCGATGAGACTGCGTCGGATCAGGCAGATGGCGGGGTAACGGCCCACCATACCTTTGACCCGTAGGGGATATGAGAGTATGAGCCCCGAGAAGGGCACTGAGACAAGGGCCCTAGTGCTACGGCACGCAGCAGCCGCGCAAACTCCACAATGCGGGAAACCGTGATGGGGGAAGTCTGAGTGGCATGTTTTTAACATGCCTTTTGCCAAGTCCAGTCAGCTTGGCGAATAAGTGCTGGGTAAGACCGGTGGCAGCCGCCACGGTAATACCGGCGGCACAAGTGGTGTTCACGATTATTGGGCTTAAAGCGTCCGTAGCTGGCCGGAACCGTCTTATGTGAAATGTGCCCGCTCAACGGGCACGCGTGCATAAGATACCTTTCGGCTAGGGAGCGGGAGAGGTCGAGAGTACTTATGGGGTAGGGGTAAAATCCTGTAATCCTATAAGGACTACCTGTGGCGAAGGCGCTCGACCAGAACGCATCCGACAGTGAGTGACGAAGGCTAGGAGAACGAATCGGATTAGATACCCGAGTAGCCCTAGCAGTAAATTATGCAGACATTGGTGTTGCACGTGTCTCGAATACGTGCAGTACCGTAGGAAAACTGTTAAGTCTGCCGCCTGGGGAGTACGGCCGCAAGGTTGAAACTTAAAGCAATTGGCGGGGGAGCACACCAGGGGTGGATGCTACGGTCTAATTGAATTCAACGTCGGGAATATTACCTGGAGCGACGGCAGGATGAAGGCCAGGCCAAAGACCTTGCCTGACGAGCCGAGAGGTGCTGCATGGCGATCGTCAGTTCGTGGTGTGAACTATCAGGTTAAGTCCTGTAACGAACGAGATCCTCACTGACAGTTGCTATCGGCGCAGTGGTGCGCCGAGCACTCTGTCGGGACCGCCTGCGTTTAAGCAGGAGGAAGGAGAGGGCCACGGTACGTCAGTACGGCCCGAATCTCCAGGGCTACACGCGGCATACAAAGGTCGGTACAATGGGTTGCCACTCAGAGATGAGGAGCTAATCCCCTAAAACCGGCCTCAGTTCGGATTGAGGGTTGAAACTCACCCTCATGAAGTTGGAATCCCTAGTAATCGCCTGTCACCATCGGGCGGTGAATATGTCCCCGCTCCTTGCACACACCGCCTACCAAGTCATCCAAGTGGGGTCTTAGTGACGCAGTCTCGTATGATGCTGTCGAACTAAGGTTCTGTGAGGGGGGCTAAGGTATAACAAGGTATCCGTAGGGGAACCTGCGGATAGATCACCTCAAAACTTTTTTAGTAAAAAAAAAGTTTTATTAAAAACTAAACTACCATTTAGTGTGCATATAAACATCGCATCGTTGCGGCTTCGCATTAAACTCAAGACTACATCATTTTTCATGTTTTTGCCTATGCTCAGCGCGAGCCCTGCCTTGGCCGTAAACAGGTTTATAGCGTTTGCCGGAGTAATTAGTAGGGATCGGCATGAAACTGAAGCTGGAGCCTTACCTGTGCTATCTCGCCGGCCTGCAGAGCAGGAGCCATGGCGAGCGCAATTCCATAGGGGTATTTACAAAGAGCGAGGCACTCGAGCAGAAATTCGTAGGCATAGCACTCAAGGACCTCAAGATAAGTCCGAACCACGTTCTGGTAGAGGACAATAACGGCGTGCACCACGTATACTTCTATCACTCAAGGCTCGGAGCGCGGCTGCGCGAGATATCAGAGAAGTGCAACATACTCTTCAAGATGCCTACAGCGCAGACTAGGAGCTACATAGCAGGCATCTTCGATGCCTCTGGCCGCATTTCCGGTAAGAACCTTTACGTGGGCGGACTCTCCGCCGCTGAGACGATAATGCTCCAAAGCCTCGGCATCCAGACATCTGGCGACAGGATAAGGAGCGTAGGCAGGCTCATCGACTTCGTCAGGGGATTTAGCGCTACTGTCGAAGGAATGGGGGTAAGTTATTAGCAATGTGAGCGGGAAACCCCCACACCATCCAGGGGTGGAGGATGTCACGCCGTCAACTACTTTGATCCGTCCGGCGTCTCTTGTTGTCTCGGACGCAGTATTGATCCTGAGGGTTGCGTTCAGACCAATCGGCAGCGCCTCGCGGAAAAGGCCTAGGCGGCATGGGCAACAAAGGCGTCCAACACATAAAACGAATACTTTAAATGCTTTCATGCTCTTTTTAAAGCAGTGAGGCAGTGCTACTTGGCATAAAGAGCATTTACGACAAGACGGGCATAACTGACGGCAGGCGTATTCTCGTCGACAGGTTGTGGCCCCGCGGCGTTAGGAGGAGCACTGCAAATATCGACACATGGATGAAGGACATAGCGCCCAGCAATGCGCTGCGCCTGAAGCTTCACGCGCACAGCGAATGGTACCCTGTGTTCAAGAAGAGGTATGTCGCGGAGCTTGAGGAGAACCCTCTTGTCAATGTGCTCATAAACAGGTCCAGGCGCGAGGACATAATGCTGCTTTACGCTTCAAGGAATCACCGACAGAATAACGCGGTGGTGCTCCTCGGCTTCCTGAAGGGCCGGATAAGGACCATGGAGCAGAACGAGAGGAGGAAGGAGAAAATGAGGCAGAAGATTCTATCATTGCGCCAGCCTGCGGTTACGCCGTCTCAGTAAGCACGGCACGCATGCCTTGCTGCCATTCAAAGCTCTATCTTCTTCACTTCGAGCCGGTTTATGCTTGCAATCTTGTGCACGCGGTTCATCGCTTCCTTCTGGAGTGCGCCCTCCATGACGTCCTTGACCAGCTGGCCGCTGCCCTTGTCCCTCATGTAGTCCCTTACGAATGACGAAAGCTCCTTCCTGAGGGCCTTGCGCTTCTTGGTTGTTATGCGCCTGTTTGTCGTAAGAATGAGCTTGAGTGCTATTGTCCTTCCCTCCTTGTCCTTGGGCCTGTCTATAGTGTACAGAGTGCTTGCGTACCTCCTAACCAGGGAGTGCGTGTAGCTGTAAGTCTGCTCGAGGTACTTCAGCTGCGTATGCGCCGCGTTGCCATTCACGTCCGTGACCTTGAGCCCGAGCACTATGAAAGAATGCGAGGGGTTGTTTGTTATCCAGGACATGCTCACCTTTATCATGCGCCCGATGGCATCCTTCTCCTCGCTTGCGGGCATCTCGCCTATTGTGCTGCTACCCAGTATATCGGGTGCCTGTATGTTAAACCACTTCTTGGCCTTCCAGGTCTCTGCTCCCTTGCTTGTTGCCATGCGTTCAGCTCTTCACCACCAGCGCAGCCTGCGCCGGATCATACTTCCAAGCCTGGGGCAATACGCCCTCCCGCTTGTAATACCTCGCCAATCGCCATATCTTCGATTCAACGCGCACAAGCCTTGTCTTGTTGTGCATATCCTGCTTGTTCCTCTCAATATGCCTGCGCAGGTTAACCGCGCGGCGCATGAGGTCTAGCATATCCTGCGGGAACACTGGTCTGTATCCCTGCTCCCCCATTACCGCCGTGAGTCTCTTTTTGAGGGTGTTCTTGACGTAAAGGACGCCGTGCTTGTCTTTCAGATGCTGCCCCACAAGGGCTGGCCCCATGCCCTTCTTCATGTACTCCCCTATGGTCTTCCTTATCTCCTCCTCGCTCATCTTCGCGGGAACGGCCGCGCTCTCAATAGGCTTCCTTGATTTTGACTTTCCGTGCTTCTTCGTATGCATCCTTGCCATTAAACCACATGATGTTTCAAGCCGAAAAAGTTAGACTGACGCAGCTAACTGCCTGAATGACTCTATATATTCAGCAAAAATGTTTATAAAGGCATAGGGGAAACGCCAAACATGGCTTTTTAGACTTTCATGCCTTAATATCAGGAGAATTCCCCCAACCTCGTTGGGGGTTGTCTGGTATCTAATACTAAAGTCCTATCCCTAATATAAACGTATATATATTTTATCTACCTATCAAGCTCATGG
>JAMCZF010000020.1 GCA_023485825.1 Candidatus Martarchaeota archaeon | reverse complement strand
AACTCCTTGAACGGGAGTCTCCGCGGGTATGCCGTAGAGCCTATCCAGATGAGCTTTGGCCTGTTCTCAATGGCGAGCCTCCGCGCGGCCTCTATGTCTATGTAGCCGTCTTCCCTTGCGCCGTACTGCACGCTGTTGAATATCTTGCCTGTGGCGCTTGCGTGGTCGCCATGCGTCAGATGGCCGCCTGACGTGAGGCTCTGGCCCATTATGGTGTCGCCTGCATTGCATAACGCAAGGCACACCTCCATGTTAGCAGGCGACCCTGAATACGGCTGCACGTTGGCATGCTCAACCCCGAAGAGGGATTTGGCCCTGCTTATGGCAAGGTCCTCTATACGGTCTATGTACTGATTGCCTCCGTAGTATCTCTTGCCAGGGTAGCCTTCAGAGTACTTGTTGGTGAGCACGCTGCCCATTAACTGCATGACCGCCATGCTCGTGAAGTTCTCCGAGGGTATCATCTCGAGGGAGTTTCGCTGCCTTAAGAGCTCCTCTGCCATGTATCTGTAAAGTTCCGGGTCTGATTCCTTTATCGCGTCCAGGCTTTTCGACATTGCGACAACCTTCTATGATATGTTTCAACGCTCCCTTGCACCGCGCATTGTCCTGCTGCCGGTCGCACCGCGGCGCTCGTCGGCAGCGCCGTGCAGTGCCTTCGCGACCCCGAAGTACATTGCAATTATTGACAGGACAGCCCCGCCGGCGTATATGTAGACGAGGAAGAATGCCCCCAGCAGAGAGTAGAACAGCGCCAGGGAGACGCTGACAAACGCGAATATTAGGGGTATTGCAGGGAGCCCGAGCATGTATTTGCGTATTATCCAGAAGTTCATGAGCAGCCCTGCAGCTGCGCCGATGACTATCGTTATTGCGAGAGAGAGGCTTGCCGTGGACACGTATGCGCCTGATGCGACAAGCAATGGCAGCATTATGTCGCCGTTGCCGAGCATTATGTTCGATACGGTTGGCGCATTGCCCTGCTTTATGAGCCTGCGCAGGCCGGGATCCTTTATCATGCGCAGCTCCTTGGCGGTGTATGAGCGCGGCTTGCCCTTCGCCTGCGGGCGGAGCTCCATCTCGGATGAGCCTATCATGAAAGCAAGGTTCATGCTGACGGCCTGCTTCGCCAGCGGTATCATGAACTTGATCACGAACACGGCAAGGAAGTCATATACCGCGAAAAGCGCGAGTGTTGCGTAGAGCACTATGACACCGAACTGAATGCCCATGCTTTCGCCTATGAATGTGCCTACGCCTATGCTGGTTATGATAGTCACTACGTTCCTGAACGCAGACGTGTTCATGCGCCTTGACCTCTTCGCAAGGTATACGGCGACTGCGAAAAGGGCCGACAACGCAGCAGGTATGGCGGCGCCCGCCCATGGAAGCACATCCCCCACCAGGATAAAGAAGAAAAAGAACGACCCGAGAAGCACTATGTATGCCTCCATTAAGGTGAAGAAGTTCCTGCGCTTGTATGATCTGACGAAGAACATGACGACTGCCGCGATTATCACAATCTCTACGGCTATTGTGATTATGTATGTGGCTATGCTCGCGGAAGTCTGCGGCTGCGCGGCCTGCGCCACCAGCCCCGGAATAGCGTTCGGGGGCACAGAGGTGTAGACAAGGAGCAGGCCCGCGAACTGCGCTATCAGGAAAAGCGCAGCGACCATGACCAGCTGCCTTATGTCTATGCGGCGCTCCATCCACACCCTCAGAGGTCCTCCTCCTTCTTCACTATCTTTATAAGGCCGGGCTTCGGGCTGTATATATCGCCGGAATGCTCCAGCTCTATTATGTACTTGGTGGTGGTTGCGCGGTCTATGCCCTGCTTTTCAGCTTCCTCGAGTATGCGCGCCATTTTTGCGCTCTCCTCTGACTTCTCGAGCGCCCGTATTATGGACATTAGGCTGTTTATCTTTGTGACCTTCTCGCGCGGAAGCCCGGTCATCAGTGCGTCTATGTCGCGCCTGCCGCCCCTGTCGACAGCGAGCGTGTTCAGCATGTACTCGAACAGTGCGATGGCGAGCTCCGAGTCCTTCTGCGAGACCGTGCTGGACAGCCTCGACTTCGCGCTCGCCTCTGCGAGGCGCACGAGGCCCTCGATCTGCCTGGGCGTCATCGGCACCGCGCCTGACTTCAGGCCCAGCTTCCTCAGCTCAACATAATAATCCTGGATCTTCTGGCTGGCTTCCTGCGTCAGCCGCGGCTTGATGTTCTTCTTCGCGTATGCTATGTACTTGCGCAGTATCTCAATCTCAATCGGCGGCTTCTCCACCTGCTCGCGCTCCTGCAACTCGGCCAGTTGCGCGCCTGCCGCTTCGTGCTGCACGAGAATGTGCCTGGCTATCTGCTTGTCCAGCTCCTCGTCGAGTATGTCCTTTATCGGGAATATGAGATCGAACCTCGACAGCAGCGCCGGCGATATGTCGAACTGCTCGGCGGGGTATGCATTGGTGTCGAAACGCCCGAATTTCGGGTTCGCTGCCGCGAGCACAGACGCGCGCGCGGTGAACCTGGCTACTATTCCGGCCTTTGCCACGCTTATGGTCTGCGACTCCAGCGCCTCCAGGAGCGCGGACTTGTCGTCTTCTGCTATCTTCGAGAACTCGTCGATGGCGACTATTCCGCCGGACCCTAGCACCAATGCGCCTGCCTTCAGCGTCCAGCCGCCCTCGGCAAGCTCGTCGCGCTCTGCCGCTGCGGTAAGGCCGGCGCCGCTTGTAGATTTTCCCGATACGTAGATTCCCTTGGGCACTATCTCTGTCACGGCCTGGAGCAGCCTGGTCTTCGCGCTTCCCGGATCCCCTATCAGGAGCATATGCACATCGCTGCGTATCTTTCCGCCGTCGATAAGGCGCTTATCGGGCGTGCCTCCGAAGAGCTGCAGCACGAGGGCCTTCTTTATCTCGATATGGCCGTATATGCTGGGCGATATCGACATGGCTATCTTGGAGAATATCTCGGGGTCCTTGGACAGTTCCAGTATGGAACGCTCCTCTTCGGGGCTTATCTCCAGTTCTGTAAAGTCCTTCTGCTTTGACTTTATCGAGACGGCCTCGAAGAACATTGTGAATATCAGCTTGTCCTCCTTGCCCTTTGACGTCTTCCTCGGCCTTATGCGAAGTGTGCCGGTTATGTCTATGCGGTCCCCGGGTATCACGCTGTTGACAAGGTCGTCCTCGAGCCACACCTCAAGGTGCCATGTCGGGGTGCTCATGCGGAGCCTTTCCAGGGGATCCTGCACCGCAATCCGCTGCAGGTTGGTGAACCTCGATTCGGCGTTGTCCTGCTTAAGTGCCCTCCTCTTGCACTGGGGGCACACGTCGACCACGCTATCGCGGTCTATCTTGAGCTTCAGCACTGTGCCGCAGAACAGGCACTTGAACACCCCCAGGTTCACCCTCGGGGTTATCTCAGACCTCTTCACCACTAGAGAGTCCAGGGTCAGCAGCTTTCCGATGTACTCAGAACCCACGTCCTGTATGAGCGGCATATGCGTATCTATGCCGAAGAAGCGGACATACACCGGCTCCACGGCATTCGGATTCGGGTTCAGCTTCAGCAGCGCCGAATGCGCAGCAGGCAGCATCGTGTCCGGATCATTTATCAGCTGGTCGGCTATCTCCGCATCGAATCTCTCGAGGTTTTTTATGTCAACGGGCAGGCTGCGCTCCTTGGGATATTTTATGTACATGTCCTTTATCTGCTCTGAATAGTAGGCATTTAGGAACTCAAGGAACCTGTCAGTCAGCTCGTTGCTCGCTATCTCGTCCACGGATACCTACCACAGCAGAGTATTGTAAAGAAAAAGAATAAAAGACCGTACAGCAAAAGGTTATAGCGGCAGTTTGGTGCTCATTTGGCAGATTATTACATAACCACCCCCATATATTATGTCAACGACAAGCCCCACATCGGGCATGCTTACACGACGACCATGGCCGACATGTTGGCGAGGTGGCACAGGCTGCTTGGCGACAACGTATTCTTCCTTACCGGCACCGATGAGCATGGGGAGAAGGTGCAGAAGGCCGCTGAAAAACATGGGAAGAGCCCAAAGGAGTTCGTGGACAGCGTAGTGCCGCAGTTCATTGATGCGTGGAAGACGTTCAACATCACCAACGATATATTCATGAGGACGACTGACCTGCAGCATGATAAGACCGTCAAAGAGTTCATAAGGAGGATCTATGACTCCGGGGATATTTACAAGGGGGAGTATGAAGGATGGTACTGCGTCCCCGATGAGACGTTCATAACAGAGCTCCAGCTTAAGGAAGGCAGATGCCCGTATTGTGGCAGGACGGTAAATAAGGTGAAGGAGGAGAGCTACTTCTTCAGGCTCGGCAAGTACCGGCAGCGGCTTCTGGACCTATATGAAAAACATCCAGGGTTCCTGTCACCGAAATACAGGGCCATGGAGACCATAAATAGGGTTAAGGAAGGGCTTAACGACCTGAGCATCACAAGAAGGACCGTTAAGTGGGGCATAGAGTTCAAACAGGATAAGGACCACGTTGTTTACGTATGGCTTGATGCCCTCGTCAACTACCTTAGCGCGCTCCGTTGGCCTGACGGAACCGTTGGGAGGTTCTGGCCCGCCGACGTGCATATAGTGGGCAAGGACATTGCATGGTTCCATACGGTGATATGGCCGGCGCTGCTGATGTCCGCAGGGGTGGAGCCCCCGAAGATGGTGTTCTCACACGGGTGGTGGACTGTCGAAGGCAAGAAGATGGGAAAATCCCTTGGGAACGCGGTGGATCCTATAGACATAATCAGGAAGTACGGGGTGGACCCCCTGAGGTATTATTTCGCGAGGGAGATGCCATTCGGCGAGGACGGGGATTTCTCAGAATCAAAGCTCATTGCAAGGATAAACGGCGAGCTTGTAGATGATCTCGGCAACCTTGTCTACAGGAGCCTGACCCTTGCGGAAAGATTCGGAGGGGAGATAAAGGGCACGCCGGAACTCGACAAAGGCCTTGACATCGAAAGGATAAAGGCATTGATGGGGAACCTCGACACATTCAATGCCATAGAAGCGGTATGGGAGCGGGTGCGCTGCTCCAACCGCTACATAAACGAGAAGGAAGCCTGGAAGCTCAGGGGCGAGCAACTAGGCAACGTCATTTACAACCTTCTTGAGTCCATACGCATAATATCCATTCTCCTCAGCCCGTTCATGCCTGACACATCGGAGAGGATACGCATGCAGCTGGGGGTGGAGAAGCAGGGCATAGACCAATGCAGGTTCGGCGAGTTCAGGGGCAAGGTTAAGAAGGCAGGACACCTCTTCGAGAAGGTCAAGGAATGAAAGGCCGCGCGCATAGAGGCCGTGGCCAAGGCAGCAGATGAGGGGAAGACAGGGGAAGGCGTTTGGATTAGGCGCGATTTACGCGGTGCGCAGGGCAGCAGACGTGGACTTGTAACCCATCCAGTATGCGATGGCGGTTATGATAATTGAGGCTATGGCAAGCGCTATCTCGAGGAGAGCGGCAACTGCGGCTGCCGGTGCGGGCGTGGATCCTGCCGAGCTGATTGCGCCGATACCGTACGCGCTTATTGTGACGCTGAGCGCCAGGACCACAAGGTTTATCGCCACAACAATACGGAGCAGCGTGCCTGCCATGGCGAGCTTAGGCTGCGAGAGGTCGATCCCTAATATCTTGTAGAGACTGGAGATCTTCCATATCCACAGCACAATCAAGACTGCCATTATTGCCTCGAATACGATTTCGATGGACAGCGGCGCGGAGGTTCCGGATAGAATGGAAGATCCAGCTGTGCCGAGGGTGCCTACGCTTCCGGTGCCGAGCGCCACAGGTAACTCGAACATGCGCCCGACAGCGTAGTTCTTTATAGCAGAAACTATTTTAGGGACCTGCGCCGCACCAAATGCGACAAGCGCCATTACTATGAATACGAACACCCATTTCAACCATCTTGATATAGATGAATACGCAGGAGCCGACTTCAGGCTGCTGCGCCGAACGTCCCTGATGCCGAACATCAGCGACAGGTAGGCGAAGACTGAGAAGACCATTGCGAGGGCCATTAGTGCGGCAGTTACAACTACGAGGCTTATGACTCCAGAGGCGTTGGCTATGTGGCCCGTTGCCATGAATGTAGAGAGAAGCCATGAGGCGCTTGCCGCAGTTGCTATCGCAGCTATTGTAAGCACTGCCGAGATTATTACCGATATGAATGAGTAAAGGAAGTACCTGTTCATGCTCCTGAGCCCTTCCAGCGCGAGAAGGTTGATCTTTATGCCCGCGCCTTTGGCCGCGCTGCCCGAGGATGATCTTGCAGATGCCATGTTATACTATCAAGCACGAACCCTTAAATAGGTTTCCCGTCGAGCGCCGCCTCTGCGGAGTTCGGCGCGCCTACTGCGGCGGAAGCTGCGGAGGCGGCGGAGGAGAGGTGGTGCCAGTTGACTTGTTCGCCTGGATTGTGTTGGGTGCTGGAGCTGACGTCGTAGTAGGCGCAGAAGCAATCGTAGTGGTTGCCTGGGTAGTGGTTGCCTGGGCCTTTGGCGCAGATGCCTGCGTCATGAGCACATACGCAACTGCTGCTACGATTATTATTACCACAATTACTATAGCTGCTATTATTCCCTTGTTCATTTTATCACACTATGGAGCAGATGGAGGCGAACTTGAGCCTGCGGTCGCAGCCCAGTTCAGGGTGCATGGCGCGTTCGCATAGACGAAGTAGCCTTCGCCAGGCGTTGGTGACGTTGCTTGGGGGTATGAATTAGTTGTTGGATCGTAGCTGTAAAATCCACCGCGGAGGTTGCATGAGCTTGCGATGCCGTCGAAGCCAGCGGAGGTAATCTCTGCGGTGCCTATGAGGTTCCAACCCGCCAAGAGGTTTGTGGTGTATGAGCCTCCGGAAACGGCGTATGTGTTTATTGAACATTGTTTAGGCGAGTTGAACCAGAAGCCAAGCACGCCCATATTGCCAATATTTCCAGTCCCGGTAATCGTGCCTGTTCTCAGAAAGTTGAACAGATAGCTTTCTATGCCAAGCGACACGTACAAGTTCGATGGATTTTCGTACCCCCAGAGCAGTCCCCCTTCAATTTCTGTGTCGCCTACAAAGCCATTGTATGTCGAGAAGGCACCGCAGCTGGTTGAGAGTGAGTCGTATACCGCATTCCAGTCATCTACCTCTGACACAGGTATGGAAAGCAGGTTCCAGCCTTTCTGGATGTTAATTGTGACTGGGTGGAATACGATTTTCGAAGGCATTGTAGTCGTGGTCGGGATGGGAGCCACCGTAGTAGACACAGGGACTATGGTGGTAGTTGTTGGGACGGCTACGGTACTCTCAACAAATGTTACGTCACTTCCGAATACGTACCCTGTGGTCTCGTTAGGAGTCTCGCTGTCGTTTGCCAGAGCGATGACGTTGTATGTGCCTGCGCTCATAGAACTGACAGTTGAAGGCATTGTGAAGTTTAGGTAGAAGGTATTGCCATTGCTAGGTGCCAGCCAGGTAAATGGGTTCCCTATCACATTCACGCCTATTACATTGCCGGGATGAGTCATTGAATTGAGGGCGATGATATAGTGGTATGGAGGTGCCCCGCCTGACACCGTGAACTTTATCTGTTCTGGTTGATTTGCGTGTAACGTAGTGTTAGACACGTAAACGGATCCGTGCATTGGAGAAACAGTGGTCGGTGGTATAGTTGTAGTAGTGGTTGCCGCACTTGTTGGCTGCTGCACAGTCACCACAACGTCGCTCGTGTTTTTCTGGCCGTAATAGTCATTGGCAGTAACGAACAGGTATAATGGAGACTCGGAGAGGGTGGTTGCATTGCCATAGAACGTATAGGACTGCCCAGTGCCGACTTTTGTAGCTGTGCCAAGACTGTGCCCATATGCCCATTGATATGTATAAGGATATGTATAAACTCCCGCTCCCCCATTAACGTTTGCATAGAAAGTCTGGTCTGAACCGTAGTTTACTACATTGCTGCTTACTGATGGATTGGATTGGCCTGGCGATATGCTAAGCGTCATAGGTGTATCCAGATAAACTAAGCCTCCGGAAAGGCTTGTCTTTTGACCAGAAGAGTCAGCAGCTCCAGCGCCTAAGGTGATTGTTTTCCCTCCTAAGCCCTTCAGTATGCCAGAAGTGTTGCTGTAGGTGAAGTTGTAGTAATAGGAGGTTGTGCCCGTGCTTGGATCATATACACCGCCGCTATTGCCGGATACTCCGGATAGGTACGTGTTTATCCAAGTTCCTCCAGACTTATATGCTTGAGAGATATTTATGTTCCATGACGTATAAGGCCTTATGCCTCCAGTAACATTGTATTGAACTGAAACGGCTCCAGGATACAAAACGTCGTCGTACTCCCCTCCCTTTACTATATTGAGCGTACTGCTCATTTGCGATGGAGCTGAAAGGAAAAGGCTCCCGGTTACGTTACCTGTTGTTGCTGTCCCGTTGTTACTGGCTACCACCTCGGCCACTACTTCTAGCTGCCCTGTCGGATAAGCGTAATCCTGCCATGTTTCACCCGATGGCGAGCCATTGGGCTGTAAAAATGTAATAGAATTTGTGCCGACAATAAACGTGAGATATGAAATCGGAGAGGTACTATTTAATATAATGTTCGCAGCAAGAACTGTGCCTGTGCTGTTCTCTACCACAATATCGCCATCATAAGGAGCAATACCACCTGACGTAGTAAACTTTATCTGCTCGACTTGTCCCAGGTTAAGTGTACTATTGGATATTGAAAGCGTGCCTGTAATCTGAGACATTGCCATCACAACATTTACAGACATTCCCAGAAATACAGCGGCAATCGCAATTAGGAAGTACATTCTCATATGCTCACGAATTTGATTATGATTAGGCATCAGAGGTGAGATTATTATATGTTTCGCCAACCCCCCAAATGTCGTCAATTGACGTATATATTGGTGCTTATGAAATAAGGGGCTGCGCCCCTTATAAACCCCTTGCACGGGCGGGCTCCTCCGCAGCAAGCTAGCGGTATCTCGCCCGACCGATAACAACCTCAGGCAAACAGCAATTTCGTTTGTCTAGTGTCTTCCTTAGGTGGCATGAACGGTTCGTATGAGACATCCTGTCTTCTGATGTAGTTTTGTATCGCCTTTTCTCCGACAGGGCCCACACTGGTGCCGCTGGGCTGCCCTCCCCAGAAGTGCTTGTCTGGATACCTCTTTACAAAGTTCGGCGTCTTCTCGAAAACTCTGGATGCAGAATGCGATTTTAGTATTTGTTCAACCTGTATCATCGAAAGGTTGCGTGGCACATTTACATACATGTGGACATGTGCGTAGTCGGTCTCCAAAAGAGAGGTCCTTTATCCTTATATTGAATCGCGTCTCTGTTTCTCGAAACGCATCCGCAACTATCTTCTGCGTCTTTGGGTTTTTGAAGACCTTGAATCGGTATTTGGATACAAGCACAATGTGCTACTGACTTTTTCAACGAAATACGGACTTTATCAACAAATTAAGACTTAATCAACAAAGCCGGAAAGTGGGTCTGAGGGAGGATTTGGCCTACTTCTTCGGCTTGACCTTCTGCATGTCCTCCTTCTTTATGGCGAGGTGCACCGAGCCTGTACCCAGCGGTATCTGCTTGCCGACGAGTATGTTCTCGGTCACGCCGCGCATGTAGTCCACTTCGCTGAACGCCGCTGCATTGACCAGGTGCTTCACCGTTTCCTCGTAAGCCGCCTTGGCGAACACCGACTGCTTCTGGCCCGACAGGCCGTGCCTTCCAACGCCCTTGATCGTCCCGGAGTAGGTCATCGCGTCCGCTATGAGCATGAGGTGCCTCTTGTCCACGTTGATCTTCTGCTCGCGCAGCGTTGTGTCGAGCTCGCGCACGAGGGTGTTGCGCGCGGCCTCTATTCCGAACTGACGGCACATTGCGAAGACGTCGTTGGTGTATATCTTTGACTTGTCGACACCTTCTATGTCCATAATCCCTCCGATGTTGCTTCCTGCCGCTATTATGTAGAACTCGCCGGTCTTTGGATCCTTCTGGAGCACCGCCTTGCCTGCCCCTTCAACCCCCTGCACGACATCCTTCATGAGCTTGACGCTAGTGCTGCGCACCTCTGTGAGCTTCTTGGTCTTGAGCTTGACGAGTATGTTGCCGTCCTTGTCCACCTTGGTTCTGGCATCGAGCTTCTTCGCGACCTTCTGCGCGAGCTGGCCCGGGGTCAGCTCGTTGGCCTTGAGCACCTGCGCATCAAGCACCAGCTTGATTATCCCCTTGGAGAAGTTCTCGAGGATCCTGCGGACTACGATGCCCATGCGCACCTCGCTCACCTTCTTGAGGGTCTGCTCGGCCTTCCCGACGCTGCGCTTGTATTCCCCGGTCAGGTAGATGAATGTTATCGGAGTTTCTGGCTTCTTCCTTGCATCCACCAGCTCGACTATGCGCGGAAGCCCGGATGTGGCTATGGTAGACTCTATTCCTGCAAAGTGGAAGGCCCTGAGTATCATCTGCGTCCCGGGCTCTCCCAGCGACTGTGCGGCAAGCATGCCTACCGGCTCGCCGTACTCTATTGTGTTCTTGTCCTTGTTTTGCGCCATGTCACTCACTTGCCTTCTTCTCGAACCTCGACATCAAAGGGTTCACCGCGTCTCCGCCGTAAATCGTCTGTATTATGTTGTTGTTTACGTCGCGCACGCTCAGGTCCTTGCGCACGTAGTAGTCCTGCAGCGCATTGGACAGCCTGCGGTAGAGGTAGCCGGACCTTCCTGTGAGCAGCGCCTTGTAGACCTCAGACCCTCTCGAACCGACAGCGTGCATGAACAGCTCTATCGGGTGCATGCCCGAATAGAACGAGGTTGTGATGAACCCCCTTGATACTGGCGCTATGTCGTTCGGCGGTATGTGGGGAAGCACCCTGTTGGTATAGTAGCCCCTCTTGATGCGGCCCCCTGACAGCGTAGCCTGCTGCCCGAGGAACATGCTCATCTGCTCAAGGTTCAGCACGTTTCCCCTTGAGCCCGACCTCGCCATCTCGACGGCGCTGTTGCCTGCCCCTGCGTGCTTTACAAGCGTGTCCCCCGCATTGTTCCTGGCTATGTTGAGTTCTGCTATTATTATGCGCTCCAGCGATTCGCGCAGCGTGTATCCTATGAAAGGCTCGAGCTTCTTGGTCTTGTACTGTTCTATGAATTCGGACACCTTGGCGAAAGTGTCGCGTATTATCTTCATGCGCTTCTGCTCGAGCTCCTCGTCTATTGCGTACTCCTTCACCCCCACCGTCACCCCCGACAGGGTGGCATACGCGTCTGCGAGCTTCGATGATGCGAATATGAACTCGCGGAGCCTGTCGAAGCCGTAATCTGACACTATGCGCTCGAAGAGGAGATTGCCCTTTCCGTATGCTTCACGGGTTATCGCCCCTTCTATGAGCTTGCCGTTCTTTATCTTTATGGCACCGTATGCCGTCTTGGCCTCGAGGTTTATGCCCTTCGGGAGCAGCATGGAGAAGATGTCCTTGCCGAGGTACATGCCGTTCTTGCTGTGCTCCGGAAGCCCGTATATGCCGGCTATGCCGAGAAGGTACGTTGCCTCGTCCTTCGAGACATATGTGCCGTCCCTTGTCAATGCGAACATTCCCATTATGCCGTCTTCGCTGTTGGCTATTATTGCGCCGCCGTCCCTTGGCGAGAATATCTGGAACTGCACATCCATCAGCAGCCTCGCCTCGGCCTGGGCCTCGAGCGTCTGCGGCACGTGCAGGTTCATCTCGTCGCCGTCGAAGTCTGCGTTGTACGGGCTTGTGGTGCAGTAGTTTATCCTGAACGTCCTGCCGGGAAGCACCTTTACCCTGTGGGCCATGATTGATATCCTGTGCAGCGTAGGCTGCCTGTTGAAGAGCACTATGTCTCCGTCGATGAGCTGCCTCTCTAGGATGTGGCCCGGTGCCACCTCCTTTGCCAGTTCCTCCCTGTTGCCCTCAATCACGCGCCGGCGCTTGCCGTCCTGCGCTATTATGTTGATGACCGTGGGATAGGAAGCGCTCTTAAGGTACTCCCTGGCCTTGTCGATATTCCAGTGGGTCACGTAGAAGGGCACGGTAAGCTTCTCCGCTATAGCGAACGGCACCCCGACCTCGTTTATGTCTACATACGGATCCACGCTTATTACAGTCCTTGCGGAGTAGTTGACGCGCTTGCCGCTCAGGTTGTAGCGGAATCTCCCTTCCTTGCCCTTGAGGCGCTGCGCCAGCGTCTTGAGCGCCCTTCCTGACCTGTGCCTCGCCGGGGGTATGCCTGATGTCTCATTGTTGAAGTAGGCCGTGACGTGGTACTGCAGGAGCTCCCACAGGTCGTCGATTATTATCTGCGGCGCCCCTGCATTGATGTTCTGCTCCAGGCGCTGGTTTATGCGCATTATGTCGACGAGCTTGTGCGTCAGGTCGTCCTCGCTCCTCTCGCCGGACTCCAGCGTTATGGAAGGGCGGACGTTCACTGGCGGCACGAGCAGCGAGCTGAGTACCAGCCAGGACGGGTCGCTTATCCCCAGGTCGACGCCGAGAAGCGCGAGGTCCTCCCTGCTTATCTTCGACACTATGTCGCGTATCTCATCGGGCTTCAGCCGCCTGTCGCCTATGTTGAAGTATGTGGGCTGTGAAAACTTGAGTTTCGGCTGCGCGGCCTTGCAGTACGGGCATCTCTTGCTGCCCTTCACCTGAGCGCGCCTGCCATTGCTGCGCTGGGCCTCCTCGCCCTGTTCGTGCGCCTCACTGTCTGCGGAGTCGGTGAGGGCCTGAACCTGCTTGGGGTCAAGGAGTATGCGGTGGCATTCAAAGCACGTCGACCTGAGTATTGCATAGAGGACCTTGGAGAACTCGGAGTGTATTACAGGACGCACAAGCTCGATGTGGCCGAAGTGCCCCGGGCATGTCTTCGCGCGCGCGCCGCATGTCTTGCACACCAGGCCCGGGTCTATGACGCCAAGGCGCTGGTCGAGAAGGCCCCCATCTATCGGGTAGCCGTCCTCGTTGTATGTGTCGGGCACGGTGAGCTTTGCCACGCTCATCTTCTTTATCCCTTCAGGTGAGATTATCCCGAACCTTATGTAGTTTATTGCTTCTGCCTGCATTGAATCAATCCTTCAGCTTCACCGTCGGCATTATGTGCATGGAGCGTATCTCGTCGAGGAGCACCTTGAAGGCGTAGCTTATCTCGACCTCCGCCAGGGCAGACGCGCCGCACATCGGGCAGGTCTGGATGCGCTTTATGTGGTCGTAATAACCCATGCCTCCGCATTGCCTGCATATGAGCACGGCCGTCTTGTCGCTCTGATCAAGCATACGCTCCTTGAGGAGCAGTGATGCGCCATAGCCCACAAGCGCATCGCGCTCCATCTCTCCGAAGCGCAGTGCGCCAAGCCTTGCCTTGCCCTCTGTCGGCTGGTGCGTCAGTATCTGCACCTTGCCCCTGCTCCTGACCTGCATCTTGTTGCTTACCATGTGGTAAAGCCTGTAGTAGTAGGTTACGCCCACGAATATCTTTGCCTTGAACGGCCTGCCGGTCATGCCGTCGTAGAGGGTCTCGTCTCCGTGCACGTCGAAGCCGGCCTGGGTGAGGATTTCCCCGTACTTCTTGAGCCTGTCCTTGCCCGATTCCGTGAATGCCGTACCGTCGAGTATAGAGCCCGACAGGGCACTCGCCTTGCCCGCTATCTCCTCGAGGAGGTGCCCGAAGGTAAGCCTTGACGGTATGCTAAGGGGGTTGAGCAGTATGTCCGGCACTATGCCGGACTCGGTGAACGGCATGTCCTCGGGATTGGCTAGCAGCGCCAGCACGCCCTTCTGCCCGTGCCTGCTTGCGAACTTGTCGCCTTTCTCAGGTACCCGGAGGCTGCGTATGCGCACCTTGACGGTGCGCGTCGCCCCGGGGGTTTCGGTGAAGAGCACGCTGTCAACCACTCCGTTCTCCCCGGGCTTCAGCACAACCGAATCGTCGCGCATGCGCTCCTCAAGGCCCGATGCGCCTATGTTCTCCTCGAGGAACCTTGGAGGCGCGACCTTTCCTATGAGGACATCGCCCTCGTCGACCGCCATCTCTGGTTCGATTATTCCGTCCTCGCTTAGCTTTGAGTAAGCGTGTTCGCCCATGTACCCCTCTGATGTAGCAGGGGGCACCTTGAACCTGTCGCGCTGCCCGCCGGGGTACCTGCGCTCCTCGTCAGTATAGGACTTGTAGAACATGCTGCGCCCGACCCCCCTGTCGACCGCTGCCTTGTTTATTACAAGCGCGTCCGCCATGTTGTATCCGTAATACGTAGACAATGCAACTACCAGGTTCTGGCCGGATGCATGGCGCTTAACGTCCAGGGCTTCATACGGGACCGTAGTGATAAGGGGCGCCTGCGGGTAGAATAGGACATAGGTGCGCGAATCGAAGCGCTGGTTGAAGTTCGTAGCGTAAAGGCCTTCGCTCTGCTTCATGTAGTTGACGCTCATTGCCTGCCTTGCTATGGCGTTGTGCTCCGCATACGGGGCGAGGTTTGCCGAAAGGCCGAAGATTGCTGTAAGATCGAACTCGAGATGCGTGGTCGCATTGGTTATAGATGATTCGTCTATCGCAACGAGCGCGTTCTCTTCCTCTTCAGCATCGAGGTACTCTACTATGCCGTTCCTGAGCAGGTAGCTGAAGTTTATCTCCTTCTTCTTCATCCTTTCATTGAGCTCCGGAGTAAGGCGCGACCTGCCGTTCTCCACTATTAGATAAGGCTTGCGGATCCTCCCGCGGTCCGTATTGATGTTTATGCTGTCGAGCTTGTCCGAATAAGCTACATTTATCTCTCCGGATATCTTGCCGCTGCGGCGCGCGCTCCTGACCTCGTAGACGAACTTCGCGGGATCTGTTATGTAGCCTATCGCCTTTCCGTTCAGATAGACATAAGTCTTCTTTCCATCCATTTCATCAACTAAACGGGCTTTATGTCTGCCAGCTTCCGTATCTCCTGCTCCGCGGAGCTCTCCTCGGCGCCAACGGTCACCTTCGCCATAAGCGCCAGGTACTTTGTAAGCCCTACCTCCTGTCCCTCTGGGCTCTCCGCAGGACATATCTTGCCCCACTGCGTGCCGTGGACGTCGCGCGCGCGGAAGTGCGGATGCTTCTTCGCGAGCGGGCTCTTGACCCTGCGCAGGTGAGCATATGTGCTTATCAGATTGGTCCTGTCAAGCACCTGCGATACCCCGGTCTGCCCGGCAACCCAGGTGCCTGTGCCCATGGCATACGCTATCTTCTCGGTGAGCGTGTCAGGGCTTATTATCGACTGCATGCTCAGCCTCCTTCCCCTGGCGCTCATGCGCTCTATCTGGTACTTGACCTCCTTGAGGAAGAAACGGAATGCGTATGCGAACAGCTCCTCCATCAATTCCCCGGAGAACCTCGTGCGCTTGTTTGCGTAATGGTCCTTGTCATCCTGGCGTATAATCCTGTTCGCCACCGCGGTCGCCTTCCTGGCCATCTCAAGTATGTACTTTGCCTTTTCTATCCTTGACCCCTCGCCGCTGCCGATATGAGGAAGCAGGTAGCTGTCGAACTGCATCTCTGCGCGCTTCATCTGGTATTCTTTCGCCTGGCCCGGAGCGGCGAGCTTGCCTATCTCGAGGAACGCCTCGGATGAATTGAGAACGTGCACCGCCTTGCTCTCCGGATCGCGCTTGTTTATTGAGCTGAGCTCTATGTTAAGCAGCATGTCGTTCTTGAACGGGAGCATGTTTCCTGTGTAATTGAGTATGTCCTTGCCGGACATTCCCAGCGCGGTGAGAAGCAGGGTTAGCTCCAGGCTCCTGCTTACTGTCGGGAAATCGACAGAGAATATGCCGCTCTGGTTCCTTGTGACAACGCAGCGGGCGCGGAAGCCCGGGGTCGATGAGAACACCCTGCTCTTGACCTCGCTGCCCTTCTTCTCCTTTGTTGTTATTATCCTGTTGGATGCGACGTCATCAAGGCCTATGAGCGCGCGCTCCACGCCCTTTATGATGAAGTATCCGCCCGGGTCGTCGGGATCCTCGCCGCTCTCCATCAGCTGGGTCCTGCTTACCCCCTTCATGTTGCATGCATTGCTGCGCACCATTATGGGAAGGTCCCCTACATACACCTCGCCGTAGTTTGCGGTCTTCTCTATGCCCCTTATCACAGGAACCACTTCCATGTATATCGGAGCGGCGTATGTTATGTTCCTGAGCCTTGCCTCGTTGGGCATTATGCTGTGGCGCGAGCTGTCTGCCTCTATTATTGAGGGATTGCCTATGCGCACGTTGCCGATTTTCAGCGCAAAGCCCTCCACGTTCGGCTCTATGAGGCTCTGGGGCCCCATTGCCTTCATTATTCCGTTGTCAAGGAACCTGTTGAAGCTGTCTATCTGATGCTGCACCAGAGTGCCGGGTGTCAGATACGAGCTCAACAAGAGGTTTTTTGAGTCCATTGCATTCACCGGGCTGGCCCGGAAGCTTACTTTATTGTTCTTCGACTACGAGCCTGTATATCTCGTATGCGTTCCCGTAGTCGCGCCTTTTTATCTTTATTACGTCTCCGGGCTTCGCCCCAAGCTTAACCGCCTGCGGATCCGTGCTGAATATCTTGGGCAGGTTCTCGGGCTTCAACTGCATGTCGGCGAGCACTGCCCTGGACTCCTTGCCCTCGATGAGCGCGTGGAGCGGCACTATCTCGTTGTCGATCTTGTCAGTCAATCACACACCACAGCAAAAAGCAGGCGCTCGCTCTAACTCTTAGGCCAAGCATGCTATATATTTATCAATAAGGTTTATATAACTTACTCGGATTTTTGAGTAGAGGAAGTTTGCCGCAATGCGTATATATCATATTTTTCAAGCGGTAATGCGGTGGTGATATGGTGGCGGGAAGGCACTGGGTACGTGACGCTGAAACTGTGCGCATACAAGATGCTGGGCCCGGCAGCCTCGAGAACGTCATCACTGGAGCTGTGCGCGGGCGCAGCAGGCCCGGCAGGAGGAGCGAGAGGGACAGGCTCAGGAAGGCGTATGCGAGGGTGGCCGGGCGCCATCCCGGAATGTCTGACATTGAAGAAGTGATTGAACGCGTCATAAGGCAGAAGGAGCTTGAGAAAACGATAGCGCTGATGGCCCAGAGGAGGGTTGAGAAGAGTATTAGGGAGAGCAGGGAAGCTGAAATGGCTGACGCTGCGCTGGACAGGCTCAGGAGGGGCAGGCATTATGCGGGCTGGAATGCCGCAAAGAACACCTTCATGCGCAACTTGGTGTACCCGGTTACAGTGGCGCTGATGGCCTTGGCAACCCTGCCGGAGATTGTGACCAGGCAGGTTCCTGCATTGAAAGGATTGCTGAGCAATCAAGGTCTCAGTGCCGGCGAAATAAGCGCCGTCGGATTTGTTGCGGCATGCTCGCTGGTCATGTGGAAATGCGCCATGGGAGTGGCAGACCATTTCAGGGTGAAGAGCAACAGGGAGGAGATCGAGGCGCTGAAGGAAGAGGTAAGTGTGCTGAGGCGCGAGGTTGAGGGCAAGCGCAATCCCTATGCGCAATGATGGCGCGCGGCAACGCATCGGGCCGCAATCCGCATCAATTATAAGCATGCTGTGCCATACTCTACGTGATGTAATGGCGGAGTTCGAGGTAAACCCCTACGAGGTGCAGGGAAAAGTTGACTACCGCGAGCTAGCGAAGAGGTTCGGCATAAGGGAGCTGGATGGCGGACTGCGCGAGCGTATCTTCAAGGCTGCTGGCGATTCGCACTTCCTGATACGCAGGGGCGTATACTTTGCGCATAGGGAGCTTGACTGGCTTCTCGACAAGTACGAGAATGGCGAAAAATTCTACGTCTACACGGGCATTGCGCCGTCGGGCTCGATGACCGTTGCGCACCTGCTCCCGTTCACGCTCGCAAAGTGGCTCCAGGACAGGTTCGATGCCGACGTATACATCCAGATTCCTGACGAGGAGAAGTTCCTTGTGAAAAAGAACAAGACACTTGAGGAGATACACGACCTTGCGATCGATGATGCGCGCAACATAGCTGCGCTGGGCTTCAATCCGAGGAAGACGAGGTTCTTCTTCGACATAGGAAATGCGGACTTCATGTACAAGCAGGCTGTCAGGGTCGCAAAGCACATCACATTCTCCACTATCAAGGACGCGTTCGGCTTCTCGAGCGAGACAAACATCGGCGCCATATTCTACACTAGCATGCAGGCCGTCGGCACGTTCATCAAGTCAGTTGAGGAAGGCAAGAATATTCCGTGCCTTATCCCCATGGGCGTGGACCAGGACGTGCACTTCAGGATAGCGAGAGATGTAGTGGACAAGCTCGGGTACTACAAACCCGCCACCATCGAGAGCGTATTCATGCCTGGGCTGAAGGGCCAGCAGAAGATGTCAGCGAGCGATCCGGACAACACCATCTACCTCAACGACGATGAGGAAACGGTGGTGCGCAAGGCGAACCGCGCCATAACAGGCCAGCAGGCGACAGCTGAACTGCAGAGGAAGCACGGGGGGGATCCGGACAGGTGCGCCATATGCCAGTACTACAGGTTCTTCTTCGAGCCTGATGACAGGAAGCTCGAGAATATCTTTGAGGCGGAACGCAGGGGCACGGTGCTTGCGGGGGAGCACAAGAAGCATTTTGCAGATACTGTAAACAGGTTCCTGAAGGGGCACCGGAAAAAGAAGGATGCCATAACAGACATCGAGCGGTTCTTCCTAGAGACTTGACCGCCGCGGCTCTGCGCCGCAGATGGAAAGCCATAAAGAGACGCCAGTCCCATTAAACTGGTGTGTTTATGGCAAAGAAAAATTCGATGCCTGATGCAGGAAGCTTGATGGATTCCGCTGCACTTGGCCTTTGGGGTCTGGTGATGATGTTCATAGGGGCGGCGCTTGCCGTTGCCGTGGAGATTCTAGTGAATCTCTTTACAGTTTCTCACGGCCTTCCTGTGGTGAACGGAACATACCTTGTATTGCTGATTGGCGCATCCGCGGTGACAGCCATAGGGCTTGCGATAGTATTCCTGGGGGTAAGGGGGGTTGGGCGCCACTACATGGATACTTCCCTGGGCAGGACGTTCGGGATTGGAGCGGCGATACTTGTGGCAAGCTCATTCATCATAATTCCGCTGGATACCTTTGCCATGGCAAGTGCTGCGCATGTGACCAACTCAATATTCGGCGGCCAGCTAACACAGAAAATAACGTTCACCTCGTTTTACGGCTCGATTGCGTACGCTGCAATACCATACATAGCTGCATCGTGGGTCATCGGGGTAATAGCCTACTATCTAATCTACAGGTCTTACAAGGGCATAGAACGCCATTCAGGGATAAAGATGTTCGGCACCTCAGCGAATCTCCTGCTTATCGGCGCGGTAATACCGATAATTGGCGGGATAATCGCATTCATAGGCATGATACTGGGCCTTGTGGCATGGAATAGGCTGGGGTAAACTACCCACGGCTAAATATACTTTCTTATGGAAGTCCATAAAAGTATTGCAGAAATCTCTTTCATCCCACAAGCGATTGAACTCGGAAGTCGCAATAAAAAGTGATCTTCGTAAGGTATCCTCTTTTGATTTAGTCGCGCATATCTGCAAAAGTATAGCACGTTTCATACTACTAACCAAATATATACGTTTAGAGAGATGTATAACGCCTATGCTCGAATTCATCCCACGATTGAAATCGTGGGTTTCCTTCGAGGTGAATTATGAGTGCCTCGGGCCTTGAGGGCGGCAGGCTTCCGTTGTTGGCATGGGCATTGGCCGTAATGGCGATAGCCGCGGTTGTGCTTGCGGCCGGGTACATAATATTGACCGTGACACGCCCTGAGCACCAACTATATCGTGCGTTGCGCAACCCCGATTCTTTTGCAAGTTAATGTGGCCGTTAGCCAGGCAACCGGCGGCGGGTTGTATTCTGTCAGGGTAGCTTTCCTCAACCAGACCGCGCTGGGATACCTGAGCAGCACTGGCGCGATGAACAGCCCCTATTATACGGCTGCGCCGTCTGGCGCCAACGGAGGCAATGGCACAACGTTGAACCCGGCCATGTACTCTGTCGAGCTGCTTATTGGGGGCTGGCCGCCTAATGCGCAAGCGCAGGGAGACATGATAACAGGGCAGGCATGGGAGAGTTCAGCACCAGCTCTCCTCCGCTAGGCACATCCGGGTCCGACTACGAGGAGTCAGGAACAGTGACAGCAGAAGAAACATGAGTGCGCCAGCCGGGATTTGAACCCGGGTTAATGGCTCTTTCCAGGACTGGTTTGGGAAGCCATGGTCCTACCAGGCTAGACTACTGGCGCTTTCATCGTTATCCTATCTGGCAGCGCTCTTGGGCTCGGCTTCATTCCCTATGAGCTTCCTGCCTAGCTCGCTGCGCAGCTTCATGTCGAGATTCACCTTCTCGAAGTCCTCCTTGCTCAGGACCCTCTCCAGTATGTACTTGGAGTAGCTCACTGATATTTCAGAAAGATCAAGCAGCAGTGACTGGAAGTCGCCGTGCTTTATGCGGAAATCCCCTTGCGGCTTGAGCACCTCCACGCCTGCGGGAGCGAAGTTGAACACTGCGTTTACTATGGCGCCGATGTCGTTGAAAAGCACAGTCACTGCCGCGTTTGTGGAGTAAACGTTCTCCTTGGCGAGCTTTATGGGCTCGTCTATGGCCCCGGTGCAGTACAGCACGCCGACGGACTTCAGCAGGCGGTTGTTTATGAGGTCGGCCATGAGCGGCTGCAGCTCTTCCTCGTTCTTGCTCTGCATGTCGAAATACAGCTTCGCCAGTATTCCGCCCTTCGCTATCGTCTTTTCAGTGAGTTCATCTACCTCTGTTTTTGGCATTTTTCACACCATTTTAAGCTCGTTTATGCAGTCATCCAGAGTCACAAGCTTCTCTTCCCCAGTAGCCATGTTGCGCAGCTTCACCATGTTTGCCTGGCGCTCTATGCCGCCTATTATTGCCACATACGGGATGCGGAGCGCATTCGCATACTCCATCTGCTTGGCTATGCCGCGCTCCGTGAGGTTCATGTCTGCGCATATGCCTGAGGAGCGGAGCCTTGTTGCCACGCTTATCGCGTATGGCACATCCTCCTTCCTTATAGACGCGATGTATACGCGCGCGTACGTCTTCGCTTCTTCTGGGCCCTCAAGCAGTTCGAACACCCTGCTCAGGCCTATTGACATGCCCACCGCAGGGACATCCCTCTTCGAGTACATGCCGATGAGCCTGTCGTACCTGCCCCCTGCCGCGAGGGTAGGGAGCCTCTTCCCGTTCTCGGCGGCTATGATTTCCCATATGCCCCCTGTGTAGTAGTCCAGCCCTCTCGCCAGAGACAGGTCTATCTTGGCTTTGCCGCGGATCCCGTAGCCCTTAAGCAGTTCAAGGAGCCGTGCCATCCTCTCTATCTCGGATTTCGCGTCAGGTATGGCTGTCTTGAGCTCATCGAAAAGCGCCGCGTCGTCGCCGCGCTGCATCGTTATGAACTGCAGGATCGCCTGCGCATCCTTCATGTCGACGCCCTGCGCCTCCATCTGCGCTGCCGCTCCCGTGCTGCCTATCTTCCCGAGCTTGTCTATGCAGCGTATCAGCGAGGTGCGCCTCTCCTGCGGCATCTTGAACATGCTTAGTATGGAATCAAGGAACACCCTGCTGTTTATGAGCACTGTGTAGTCGTCGACCCCGAGCCTCTCCACAGACAGGCAGGCAGCTGCTATGATCTCCGCATCGCTTGATACGTCGGCGCTGCCTATCACATCGATGTCTGCCTGGAGGAACTCCCTCTTGCGCATCTTCTGCGGCTCGTCCCTGCGCCATATGTCGCCTATCTGGTAGCGCTTGAATGGGAACTGCAGGTCCTTGTTCATGGCAATGTACCTCGCGAGCGGCACTGTGAAATCGTAGCGCATGCCCTCTTCGGCTCCCTCAAGGACATATATCTCCTTCTTTGAATCCTCGCCGTACGCCTTTGCGTTCAGCGTCCCCATGAGCTCTATTGCAGGGGTCTTTATCGGGTAGAATCCGAAGCGCCTGAAGGTGTCCTCTACCGCATCGCGCATTGCATTGAGCCTTATCGCATCGGCGGGACCGAAATCTGACGTTCCGCGCGGCAGGGAAAGTGCCATATGACCGCTGTGAACTATAGTGATTCAAGGATTATATGCCTTTCCGGCAGGCACATATGGCTGTGCGTTTACAGGCTCCTGTCAAGCCATTGCTTGAAGCTGGCCTTGGGAAGTGCGCCTACCGAAGTTGCTGAGACCTCGCCCTTCTTGAAGAGAAGCACAGAAGGTATGCTCATTATGTTGTACTTCGCGGCGGTGCCCGGGTTCTCGTCGGTGTTGAGCTTACAGAACTTGGCCCTGCTGCCCATCTCCTTCGACACCTCCTCTATTATCGGGGAAAGCAGCCTGCACGGCCCGCACCACGGAGCCCACATGTCCACCACCACGGGCTTGTCCGATTTGAGCACCTCTTCCTCGAAATTCGCGTCTGTCACATCCATCATTTCAGCACCGCATATTATTCGTGCCCTGCCTATTTATATTTTGCTGCCAGATTTGGTTCGATGGGAAAACTGGCACAGGGTCAACAGTAATTGCCATTAACGATGTAGCAATCGGCTATGTACGCAAATGCGCCGCTCGGGGCTACAGCGACATCCATTGGATTGATGATTCCTGAAGTCACCGACCCGACGACCCTGTCGGTTGAGGTGTCAATTATCACTACATTGGCACTCAGGTCGAGAGGATTGCTAAAGCTGTAGTTGTCATTTACGACGTATGCATACTTTCCGTTCGGGGAGAATGATATGCCTCTCGGGACGCCGATCCCTGAAGTTATCGTGCCGGTTACAGTGCCTGTATGCGTATTTATTATAGTTATGTTTCCGGTAGGGAAATTATCGTTCGCCACGTAAGCATATGGGCTGCTCGGGGAGAATGCTATCCCCCAAGGGTTGTAGATTCCGGAGGTTATGGAACCGACAACTGTGTTTGTGGCTGTGCTGATTATCTCTATCTCTCCATTCGTACAACCGCCGTTCTCGCAGTTGATGGCGTCATATGCATACTTGCCGTCGGGCGAGAATGCAACATAGACCGACTGTCCTGTGCCGGGTACGCTGCCGCTGACTACGCCAGTGGAGGTATTGAATATTATGACGTTGGCTATAGCTGCATGTAGTTTGGAGGATATAGCATAACCGTATGAACCGTCTGGGGATATTGCCACGCTCGTTGGAGGGTACATGCCACCCAGTCCAGGTGGCGTGTACACGCTATTCAGGGGTGCGCACAGCAAGCATGACACTATTGTATTTGTTGACGTTTTAAACACAGCGACAGCGCCTGGGGTGCCACTCGAAAGACCAGTTTCTGCAATATATAAGTATGCGCCATTCTTGGAAAACGCTATCCCAGACGGTTCATACGGTTATGTTATATC
>JAMCZF010000021.1 GCA_023485825.1 Candidatus Martarchaeota archaeon | reverse complement strand
GCTTCCCCCTCAGCATCGCGGTGTTTGGTGAATAGCCTATGGCTATGAACACCCCGTCAATCGGCATCTCCGTAGTCTTTCCAGTTACTGTGTCCTTGAGCCTAACCCCGGTTACCTTCTGGTCCCCGAGTATCTCATCGATTGTGGTGTTGAGCATGAACCTTATCTTCGGGTTCGACCTTGCATGGTCCTGCATTATCTTGCTGGCGCGCAGCTGTTCGCGCCTGTGGACCACCGTCACCGAACTGGCGAACTTAGTGATGAATATAGCGTCCTCCATGGCGGTGTCCCCTCCGCCTACAACAATCACGTTCTTGTTCTTGAAGAATGGGCCGTCGCATGTGCCGCAACTAGATACGCCCCTGCCTATGAACCTCTTTTCCGACTCGATGCCGAGCCACTTCGCGTTCGCGCCTGTGGCTATTATGACCGTGTCTGCTTCATATGTCTTGCCGCCGGCCATGACCCTCAGCGGCCTTGCCGTGAAGTCCACGTCGCTCAGATCCTCTTCGACAAACCTTGCGCCGAACCTCTGCGCCTGCGCCTTCAGCTTCTGTATAAGAACAGGCCCGTCTATTCCCTCTGGAAACCCGGGGTAGTTCTCTACAACTGTGGTCAGCTCAAGCTGCCCGCCGCCCTTTGTGCCCGTTATCACCAGCGGCCCGAAGTCCTCCCTCGCGGTGTATATCGCAGCAGATAGGCCTGCCGGCCCTGACCCTATGATTATGACCTTTTCAGCCATGCCATCACAAAAAGACCTTGATACTACCTTTACGCATAGAAACTATATAAGCATTGGCGTTGTAGTCCAACAGGCGACCTGATGGGCATGCTGGTCAATGGAAGGGACGTCGCGCTCGATGCGAGGGACAAACGCTCTGACATGGGCTTTGTATCGCATGCGCACTCGGATCACACATCAGGGGTGGCCAAATCCAGGGAGATACTGGCGAGCAGCATAACCTCTGACCTGATAGAGCTCAGGAAAGGGGTGCCCCTGAAAAGGCTGCAGAGCATGCGCAACGCGAAGCTGCTCGATGCAGGCCACATACTGGGCTCGAAGCAGCTGCTCGCTGAGTCCGATGACGGCTACTCGTTCGTCTATACAGGGGACTACCAGATGCGGGAATCACTTGCAGCAGAGCCTATAGAGGTAAGGGCCGCAGATGTACTCATAATAGACTCGACGTATCCGTACCGGGATGTCGTTTTTGAGGACAAGAATGAGGTGATAACATCCATGCAGCACTACATCGATGCGAAAGTAAGCAGGGGAACTGTCCTCTTCGGCGCCTATGCCCTGGGCAAGGCCCAGGAGCTCGTGAAGATAGCGAACGAAGCAGGGTACGCCCCCCTGGTAAGCAAGAGAATAGGTGCTATAAACAGGGTATACTGCAATAACGGGGTCCGCCTTGACTATATCGAGGAAAAAGATTCGGAAGAGCCTGCTTCGGAAACACAGAGGAGCTTCCTGGGCATAGTTGAGGTGCACAGGCTCCACGAGGCAGCGTACAGGCTGGCAAACAGTACTGGAAGGAAGGTCTTCACTGCAGTCGCCACGGGCTTCGCAAGGACCTACAACATGCACGTTGACGTGCAGTTCGAGCTGAGCGACCATGCAGACTTCAGGCAGGCAACAGAGTACATAGACCAGTGCAGCCCAAAGGTTGTCTACACCTATGGCAGCAGGGACAGCCAAAAGATCTTCGCAAGGACCCTGTCGCAAGAGGGCTATAACGCGCATCCGTTCTTCGAGAATTATACCGAGATGGGCCTTGATGTGAGGGCGCGGCTTCCCG
Organism: Candidatus Martarchaeota archaeon; assembly: GCA_023485825.1. GTDB lineage: Archaea > Micrarchaeota > Micrarchaeia > Micrarchaeales > CABMGC01 > JAJZOD01. The sequence goes on along the minus strand of JAMCZF010000021.1, from coordinate 3,636 downwards.
CGCACCTTCAGCGCTAAACTACCCGCGCGTTTCCAAGCCAACTACTTCGTCAAACGTCTAACCTGCAGGTCAGTTTAAAAAGCACCACAAGCTGATCTTATAGTGAAAGTGAGTTACATGGCAAAAAGCACGAGAAATGGAAGGAGTGCGCCTGCCTTTGTCCTAGCTTTTCTAGGCTCATTGGCGTACCTGTACGTAGTGTACGAGCTGTTGGCTCCGAAGTGGGCCGTACCTGCACTGTTCAGCGGCAACGCTGGCGGGGTATTGCTGCCCATATTCGCCGGAGTCGGAGTGGTGAGCGCCATAGGGTTGTTCCTGCTTAGCTTCGTTCTCCTGACAGACAGCAAAAACGTCGTGAACTGGATATACAAGTCCTCTGTCGTTGCAGGCATAACGCTAGTTGCGCTTACAGTGTCAAACCCTGGCCTGATCTGGTTCTCAGTGCTCGGCGTCGTGCTGTCCCTCATAGGGACCATAATAGCCGCATACTAAGCCCTGCGGCGGCAGCGCGGAGCAGTCTTGTTTATTTTCTTTTATTTCCCATTTCCATAAACTCAGTGCCATGGGCATTCTGCTGTCCTTCTGGCACTGCGTTTTCTATTTTCTAGGCACCGCGGCCGTTAGGTTCCAGAAGCATGCTGCAGCGGCTCCACGGGCATTTGTCATCGCATCGAGCCCAGCCGGACACATTGTCAACGTACAATGCCGCTCTCGATGCGCTTGTACCTCCAAATGGAGTCGCGTACGGCCCTCCTTATGCTGCTCGGGCTCCTTTTCGCGCGGGCAATGCCCTCCTTCATCGCTGCCTTTGCCACAGCCGCTGCGACATTTTCCGTAAGCTCGATGGCGATGCCCTTGTCTACAACGCTTGGTATTATGTTGTCGCGCGACGGCTTCCTGCACTCCCTGGCTATAGCCGCCGCTGCGGCATAAAGCATTCCAGGAGACACAGACACTGCGCGCACCTCCAACACGCCGCGCATTATGCCAGGGAACGATACGACGTTGTTTATCTGGTTTGGCGTGTCGCTCCTTCCCGTGGCTACGATATAAGCCCCGGCCTTCCTCGCATCTTCATACTCAATCTCCGGCGACGGATTCGTCAGCGCAAAGACTATGGGCTTATCCGCCATCGCGCGTATGTGCTCCTTCCTGAGTATTCCGGGCCTTCCGCTTGCCCCGATGAAGACGTCTGCACCTTTTATGGCGTCGTCAAGAGTTCCGCGGAGCCCCTTCTGGTTTGTCCTCCCCGCGATCTCCTCCTTGAATTCGTTCATGTCCTGCCTCCTGCCCTTGTATATGAGCCCTTTGCTGTCCAGCACGAGCATGTTCCTGAACCCTGCGTGTATGAGCATGTTGCTTATGCCTATCCCGGCAGAGCCTGCTCCGACGATAACAACCCTCGCATTCCTGCCCTTGCCGGCGAGCCTGAGCGCATTCATCAGCGCGGCAAGGGTCACAACACCGGTGCCATGCTGGTCGTCATGGAATACAGGTATGCTTAGCGTGTGCGACGCCTGCCTGACTATCCTGAGAACCTTTGGCGCCTCTATGTCCTCCATGTTTATTGCCCCGAATGCCGGCTCTATCTGCCTGAGAAATCCCAATATCTCATCCTCGGTGCCTTTCCTTATGCACAGCGGCACCGCGTCTATGCCTCCGAATCTCTTGAAAAGTACGGCCTTGCCCTCCATGACTGCGAGGCCCGCTTCAGGGCCAACATCCCCGAGGCCGAGTATCCTGGTGCCGTCAGAGACGATTGCCACTGTGTTGCCCTTATTCGTGTACTCGTACACGGTCTCGGGGTGCGCATTTATCTCAACCGAGACCTGCGCGACTCCAGGGGTATAATAAGTGGACAGTTGCTCCTTTGTCTCAACAGGGACCTTGCCTATTACCTCTATCTTGCCCCTGTGCTCCCTGTGCTTGCGCAGCACGTAATCCCTGTCATTCATAGCGTCCCCTCCTCCTCGCAAACACGTACAGCAGGAATCCCACCACGCCAGTGAACACCAGCATCGCGAGAATGGCGTAGTTCCTGTACTTGCCCATTGAGTCGTAGGCAGCCATTGCGGAGCTGTTTGCCATGAACGCATACTGCACGGCAAGGGACGGCGATTTGTTGTAGTATGCACGCGCCTTGCCCAGATAATAATACGCCTGTGTCAGGTTCGGCGAGAACACGAGGAAGGAGGACTCATTGACCGTTTGTATGTACGCGCTGATGTTCTGTATTGTCAGGTTGGCCTGCTTCGCAGTATAGCCCTGCGCTGACATGCCTGCAGCATACGCCTGCAGGGCCACAGCGACGGCCAGCACAGCGAGAAAGGCACGGAGCCTCATGCCCACGCCTACAGGTTCACGTCTATCTCAAGCTCCTGCTTGAGCTCCCTGTACCTGTTCCTTATGGTTACCTCTGTTACCCCGGCCACGTCCGCCACTTCCTTCTGCGTGCGACGCTCTCCCACAAGCGCACCTGCAATGTACACCGCAGCAGCAGAAACTCCGGTCGGGCTCCTCCCGCTTATCAGCCCCTTCTTCATCGCCTGCTTCAGGAGCTGCATGGCCTTCTCCTGCGCTTCCCCGCTCAGCTTGAGCGCGGCAACGTACCTTGGCACGTACGCAGACGGGTCCGTGAGCGGTATCTTGAGGTTCAGCTCGTGCGCGATTATCCTGTACGTGCGCCCGATCTCCTTCTTCGAGACGTTGCTTATGTTGGATATCTCGTCAAGCGTTCTTGGCATGTTCGCGCTCCTGCACGTTGCATAAAGCGCTGCGTTTACAACTGTCTCAATTGGCCTTCCGCGTATGAGGTTGTTCTTGACGCACTGCCTGTAGAGCAACGCTGCCTGCTCGCGTATGTTGTCCGGAAGCCCGAGATAGCTCGCGACGCGGTTGAGCTCGGGCAATGCCACAAGGTAGTTCCTCTCGCTCGAGCTGGCAATGCTCGCGCGCTTGTGCCACTTGCGCATCCTGTACAGCTGCGCCTGCCTCTTTGACGAGAGCTTTGTGCCCCTTATATCCTTGTTGTACATGTCTATCTCAGTGACAAGGCCCTTGTTGGGCTTCATGTACTTTATCGGAGCACCTGTGCGCGCACGCGCATTCCTCTGGTCGGAGTCGAACGCGCGCCATTCAGGGCCCTCATCGGTAACATTCTCCTCTATGACGAGACCGCAGTTGTTGCATATGTACTCCCCGCGCTCGTTGTCGAATATTATATCTTGGCTGCCGCAGCTCGGGCACTTCTTCGACTCGATGCCTCCCAACTGCTTCATTGAGCCGGGAGCCGCTGTGCCCAGATGCGCGTGCTCCTGAACTGCATGGCGCTGCGGCTCAGCCGCCTTCACTGCACCGTGCTTTCCTGGTTTTCCTGCTTTGCTCATTTGTATCACCATTTCAAGCATTAACGTCTGAAACAATACAAGAACTTTTTTAAATCTTTCTAAAACTAGTAGTAGTTATTTAGCTACGAAAGATATTTAAATCTTTCCAATGGTTTCGGACGTTGTATTATCCCGAAATAAGGTTCTCTCGGTAAACGATAAATTCGTATACGACGAAGAGACCACTATGAGGACACTAAATCTAGGCCAAGTTCGATGGATAATGAGAGAAATGAAGAAAGGGGACTTA
>JAMCZF010000011.1 GCA_023485825.1 Candidatus Martarchaeota archaeon | reverse complement strand
ATCTTTTTTTCTCAGTTCTCGAATGCCCCATCTCATCCCCCTATTGGTTAAAGTCCTCATGACTTGTATATCCCTTACAAACTCTAATTCCTTTGTCGTGAGGACATTATTTCGGGATATGACAATTGCCCGAAGTTGTCCAATAATTCTCTGAACGTCAGCTATTCTAGAAAAAACCGTTAGGGGTTTTAAACCCCTAACGTACATGCTGTTTTGGCGACAAACATGTGTAGAAGTAATATAAATTGGAGTTTGTATAACCAGCAGTTGGTAAACAGGGGAAGACCTTCAAGGTATGTCGAAAATGCTTTGAAAAACTACGGCAAAGACCTCGAAGAGATGAACAGAGAAGGCTGCTAGGAGATTCGGAATAGGAATCAAGGAGTTTTCGTTTGGCGACGGCTTTGCGCATGTGCACACGGAACTCAACATTCCGAATACATTGACCGTATGTCAAGTGATTCAGGTTCTGAAAAGCCACTCCGCGTCTGTAATCCCCCAGGAGATGCCAGGGTTCCATAAACTCTATCCGAGAGGGAGCGTCTGGGGATACCAGTACAGCAACAGCAGCGTCGGCCCTGTTGGAGAAGACAAGATAAAGGATTACATACAAAGACAAGACATTTCGCGAAGGAGTGACCAACGACAAAAGAGGTTGTTCAACTAATAAGCGAAGTGCAATCGAGCGCCCGGATACCCCCTACGAAGTAGGGGGAGGGGGCGCTCGTGCTGTGGGTTTATAAGGGGCGAAGCCCCTTAGCTCGTACGTGGCTCCGGCGCGCAAATGCCGCATCTATCGGATGAGAAGTGAAGTCAAAAGCAGGCGCAAGCGTGCGCCCGCGAAGAAATGTTAATGGACTCTGCGGGATTTTCAAAACCCCCGACCAAAACCATCAAGAGTTCATTTGAACCCGCAACCTCCTGCATGCCATGCAGGCGCGCTACCGTTGCGCTAAGAGCCCATTAAGTGTCATGATGTTCATGCGGGGGATATGAACAGGATGTTGCCGCCCCTGAGGAGTATGGTGTTCAGCTTTGTCTTCGCGCTGCCTCCGTCGTCCATCTCCTCCGCATTCTCCAGCACTATGTTCATGTGCACGTCGAATGACTGCACCTTGCCCCGTATGTCAGTGCCGTTCTTCAGCCTTATCAATACCTGCTGCCCTATGGACTTGTTCAGCAGGTCGAAAGGCCTCTCATGGTTCACCATAGCCATCCATTCACCGAATAAACGCAAGTATATTACGCCGTAAGACTTATATGCGTTGCCGATTCTGCCGCCCATCGCGTTATTCAAGGTCTGTTATTTCCTTAGGGCAGTCCAGCGAGTTGTAGAATTTTTCAAGGTCCATGTGCTGCAGTTCGAGGGTTTCAGTGTTGATGTTTGGATGGAAAGACACCGTCTCTGCGTTCCATACCCTCCTATCAACGATGAGCGTTGTCCCTTTTGCGTAAATCATCCCGAATATAGAGACGCTGCCGGGCGCAAGGTTCAGCCTGCTCTTCAGCTCTGATCCGCTCCCAAAGTGCAGTTTCCCCGCGCCTAACCGCTTTCCTAGCGCTTTCATGTCCAGCCTCCTGTCTCCGTCCATGCAGACGAGGTAGAACTGTCCATGGTCATCCTTGAGGAAGAGATTCTTGGTGTGCATACCCGGTATTATGCTTCTGAGGAACCCCGATTCGCCGACTGTGAATACCGCCTTGTGCTCGTGCAGCTTGTAGTGTACATCAAATCTGTCAAGATACTCCTTCAGGTACTTGTCCATGGAAGCACGTCAAGTGTATTTGGCCTCGACGGTAGCTATCAATTGTATTATATCGCTCTGCCTGCCCGCTATGGAGAAGTTGGCCCACACATATCCGACGAAGTCATTGCCGGACTCGTTGACCCTCGTGGCTTTCTGTGATGCGGTGTAGCAGTATATCTGGAACTGGTGCCCGCTTCCTGTATTAATTGTCACTCCGGCACCGGGACTGCTCCCCGCAGGATAATAATATGTGTTGCTGGTCACATACACATTTCTGTATGCCGGCAGCGTTTCTGTGCCGGTGTTGTTTATGCTGGATGTGCATGCAAGCCCGTATACAGTAATGTCGGCGCCGATGTCCTGCTGGAGCGTTATATTCAGCACGCCCGAGGAGTTGAGCTCAAAGGGGCCGCACGCGAAGCCGGAGTTCCCGGCGCACGACTGCGAAAAAACATGCGTGCTTGATGTACTTATAGAATACACCGCGGTCACTGCGGTTACGATTATTATTATGGCCATGCCGTATGAGGACATGAAGTCAAGCGCAGCCTGCGCCTTTTTCACGCCTGCGTCGAGAACCAACTACTTCGCCTTCATCTCGATCTTCGCTTCGAAGTCTGAGACCTTGTAGTTAAATTCGTCGTTGGACTTTATTAAGCCTTTCTCTTTCATGAACTCCCTGGCGAGAAGGAAGTAGATAAGCGACAGCGACCTGCGCCCCTTGTTGTTGCACGGTATTATGAAGTCGACATCCTTTATCCAATTGTCCGTGTCGCAGAGCGCCATCACGGGTATGTTGGTCTTGCTTGCCTCCTTGACAGCCTGCCTTTCGTTCCTGTTGTCGCTCACGAGCACTATCTCCGGCTCCACGAAATCTCCCCGGTTCGGGTTTGTGAACACGCCGGGCATGACCCTGCCCTTCATGAGCTTTACGCCTGTTATCTCTGCGAACTTCGCCGCAGCGGCAATCGAGTATATCCTAGAAGCAGTGATGACAATGTCCTCGGGATTGTACCTCGAGAGCATTCTGGCCGCTATGCCAAGCCGTTTGTCTATGCTGGGCAGGTCCAGAAGGTACAACCCGTCGTCGCGCACCTTGTATATGAAGCGCTTCATGCCTGGCGTCTTGACCTTCGTGCCTATGTGTATGCCCACCTCCAGGTACTCATTCTGGTCCACGAGCATTCCGTTTGTCATATCATCACTTTTAGGGATTTGGGGTCGCCGAGATTTTCAATCGCTTCCGCGTCTTTGAACTCGGGTCTTATGCTCCCTAAGCACAGAGCCTAACCAAGCTAGCAGACGACCCCTCCCTCATTATTTGTCCAATATGTTATTTAAACCTCTCTTTTCATTTCCTTCCATAGCTTATTATGTCGTCTATGATGTCGACATGGCTTATGAGCATGCGCCTGCAGCAGTACCTCTGCACCTTCAGGTCATCAAGGACCTTCTTCGGATCCTCCTTGTCCTTGTTGACGCGCTTGTCGTACTCCTCCCACTTGTCAGCGACCACCTGGCCGCATGAGAAGCACCTTACAGGTATCATCATTCAAATCACCAACATTAAATCTATCTGTATGAGGTCTGGTTCCTTGCCCTTGCCTTCGGCCCGAGGAACTTCTTGGGTTCCACGCGCCTGTTGTCGTCCACAATGAGATTCCTGTCATACGCCAGATACTGCCGCTTGAGGGCCTCGCTGCCAGACGCGGCAACTAGTGTCTTCGCTATTGCGCTCCTTGCGGCCTGCGCCCTGCCGCTTATGCCGCCCCCCCTTACGTCCACGGATATCCTTGAGTTGCGCATAAGGCCCCTTGCCTCCTCTGATATCCTCAATGGTTCGAGTATGAGCTCACGTATCTCCTTCGGCTTGAGCAGGTCCACGCTGATGCCGTTTATAACCACCTCCCCTGAGCCAGGTGTAATCCTCGCCCTTGCTATCGCCTCTTTCCTCTTGCCCCTTGTTACTGTTACATTCCTGACTGCCTTCCTCTTCGCTGAGCTGCGCTTCCTCACTGCCTTCTTCTGCGCGGTCTGCTGCACGGCAGGCGCATTCTCCGCATTGAAATCGCTAAGCGCCTTCTCCAGCTCCGTTGTGCCCTTCGGCGCGTTGTCCTTAGTCTTCGCAACAAGTGTTGTCTTCTCTTCCGGCATTCATGCACCCCTGTACCCGAGCTTCTCTGATAAGGCCTTCACTGTTATTATGTCCTCGTACACGTCCTCGCCCTTCTTCAACTCCAAGGTGTCGAATGGGGGCGTGCCTTCTGGAACCCCGACGTATACCCTAAGTCGCTTGTAAGCCTCCTTCCCCTTCGGCCTTCTGTACGGCAGCATGCCCCTCACGACGCGCTTCACGAACAGGTCTGGCCTCCTTGATACATACGGCGAGTGCTCCGGGTTGGCCTTGTCCTTGAGCTCCGCCTTCTGTTTGTATTTCGCGACTATGTCGCGCAGATGTCCGCTTATGATTATCTTCTCCGCATTGACTATCCTAACGCTGTCCCCATTGAGAAGCAGCTTCGCCGCGTACGATGAAACCCTGCCAAGTATCCTACCTTCGCCGTCGATGACCCTTTCCGCCATGTTACCACTACGCCAGAATCCTCACGCCTTCGCGCTTTATGATATCCTCAAGCTTCACGATCTTGCAGCCCGCATCGAGCAGCTTCCGGCGCGCAGCAGCGGAATACTCCACCGCGCACACCTCGTACGCCTTGTCCGGAGTGCCATCCGACAGAACCTTGCCGGGCACTATTACGCACTCGTTCTCATTGGTGTTCCTGTTAAGCTTGCTTATGCTAACCAAAACGCGCCGGCGCCTCGGCTTTTGCACAATCTTGAGCACTGCCCTGGCAAGCCCGGAGTTTTTGTCTCCGTGCCTGACGCTGGACATTGCCGCGATCCACGCATTTATGCTTTCTTTTTCCGCCATTAAACCACATTACCTTATGAATCTGCAGGGGGTGAGATTTGAACTCACGCAAGCACTAAAGCTACAGGAGGTCCGAGCAAAATGCTCCTCGGTCCTGCGCATTTGACCAAGCTCTGCCACCCCTGCGTTCAAGCCTTCAACTCATTGCCTATCTCCTTGACGCTAGTGCTTATGGTATCCAGCGCCCTTGATAGGATTTCCGGCGCAGTAATTTGGCCGAAGCTTTCAATGTAAATCTCGAACTCATCCCCTTGCTCGTTCGCCTTGTATGTCGCAAGACCTGGCTGGAACTTTGAGCTCTTTGAACCTCTGCCCAATACGGCCTTCGCATCAATCCTTATCACCTGGCCCTCGGCAAGCTTTATTACCGGTATGCGCTCATTGGCGACCTTGACATCCTTGTCGCTGCTCTTCAAATCCTTGGAATAAACGGTCTTCGGCCCCTCCTCCGCCAGTGATAGCAGCACCTCCTCGCCATCCGTCAGCCCTTTCGGAGTCGTGAGCGGTATGAGCCCAAGCCGGTGCGCTATGTATTCATCGAACATCGCGCTCGTGTTTTCATAGAACGTGACCGTGTCTATGGCCATGGTCGGCACGCTGCTCATAGCGCTGCGCCTCAGCGCGTTGGCGAAGTTGAAAGTGACTCCGCTAATCCTCACCTTCATGGCAAATGGCGTACTCTCAAGCACGTTGATCTTCACGAATTCACCTAAAATTAGGTATCTGGATCTCTGGTAATATTGTATGAGAACCTATATAAATTATGCGTCGCCGACGCCGACCGCCGCTAATCCTTCGCATTCTTCTTCTCCAGCGCCGCCTTCACCAGGCCTACAAACAGCGGCGCAGGGGCCTCAAGCCTCGACCTCAACTCTGGATGCGATTGCGA
>JAMCZF010000042.1 GCA_023485825.1 Candidatus Martarchaeota archaeon | reverse complement strand
TGTGCTTATTTATACTTTATATATCTTTCACAGGTAGTTTATCCCGCGCGCCAGGATGGCAGATCGGCTATGCGTCCGCCTGCAGAGCGGAAAAGGGGGATTCAACTTCCCCTCCTGGCTCTTGTCTGATGAATCCCAGGTAGGTAGGCCTTTAGCGCAGGGCTATATTGAAGAAGGGCGCTCCTGTTATCATTTACAAGTTCGCGGCTGGCATGTCTTGAGTGACGCTCTGCGGAAGCGTGGCCTGTGCTGAATTGTGCCAGGGAAGCACCGCGGGCGGCCAGATGCGGGAGAAGGACCTGGAGACCGCATGAGCAACAAAAGATGGAATGCCATGTGCTGCAGGCGCGCCGCGTGGCGCTCGCGCCTGCGCAGGTGGTGCGCGCATGCCAGACGGCGTTGGGAGCAGGGAACATGCCTCTGAGATATTAGGGCTGCGCCGAGCTCTGTCACGCGAAGGAAGCTGCATATTGAGGCCCTGAGCGGCAGAATTGGGAAATGCCTCAGAGATACTGGCACCTATTCTGTTTTCTCTATAGAGAATCTCTCGCGGTTCCCAAAATCAATGAATCCCTCAGACCCCTCCATGAATTTTTCCACATGGAATACCTGAGGTCCGCTGCGCACAGATACGCTTACCTCCTTCTCGAATGCATTCATCTTGTCTGTGCTTCCCTGCGCGAATATCTCTACGCTTCCGTCGCGCCTGTTGCGCACCATGCCGCTGATTCCGTGCTTTTGCGCTGCCGCGCGCACATGTGCCCTGTATCCTACCCCCTGGACGACACCGTGCACTATGTAGAATGCCTTCATTTACTCCAATCTTTTCTTGAGCGCGGAGATGATCTCGCGCATTATCTCCTCCTTTGGATATCCTGCCGCAACCTTGATGTTCGCGGCCGTCTTGTGGCCGCCGCCGCTCTCTATCTCCTCAGCGTATTTTTCCTTGAGTCCGGCTATTATGCCGAGGATGTCTGCCTTGTCGGCTACTGATGTGTCAACGCGGATCGATACGTAGTTGCCGAAGTGCAGGAGTAGTATCGCATGATCGCCTCCGTCCAGCAGCTTCTCGAGGAGCTTAGAGGAGAACCTGCCTGGCAGCGGATATTTGGTGTCCTCGCTTCGCAAGTCGTCAAACCCGGACACGTAGATAGCGCAGCCGTTCGCCTTGTATCTGCGGAGCTTCTGCATCGCGTTCCCGATTGCATCGGACATCTTCGTCTTCGCATAAGACAGCATCTCCCGGTATCTCTCCTGATCGGTGATTATGGAGTCTATCTCCTTTGGCGTTATGCCGCTTGCAGAAGGCCCCGAAGCTATTCTCGCATCGCTGGTGACCATGTCCAGGAATGCGGAAAGGTCAGCTCCTGGAGCCTTCCTGTCGGCGTAGCGGCTGTAGTCGCCTATGAACGATGCGTTCTCTATCTCCCTCGTGTCCATGCCGGAGAATGTCTTGGATAACGCCGCGGTGAGGAACCCTGCGGGGATGTCCGAATTGCCCATGTACTGCCACGGGTTGATGTAGAATGGCAGATGCTGTCCCACGAACCCCTCTTCTATCGGGTGGTGATCAATCCATATGATGTCAAACTTGCCACCGACAAGGCGCGCTCCCGCATTGCTCCCGGGAGATGTCCCGAAGTCGATTATGACAAGCAGGGGTTTCTCCACGGATGTGAATGCGCCCGTCGAGGACAGGTCGTGGCTCGCGTCAGCGGTGGTGTATGTTATGCCCCTGTTCATAATCCATGCTGCGGTGTAACTGCCCTTGAGCCTGTTCCCGTTGGCCATGAAGTCCTCGATCGACTTGTAAAGGGCGTATGCGCCGCTTGTTCCGTCCGCGTCGTTGTGGAAGCGTATTACCATAGGCGCGCCTAGCACCAGCTTCTTCAGCAGCATGCGCGACGCATCGAGCATCTTCGGCCACATCGCTGATATTACGGAGTCTATGCCGCTTATTCCTGAAGCATATGCACGCCTCTCAGTTGAGAGGCTTGCTATCTCCTCGGCCTTCTCCACAAGCGCGACCGGGTCAGCCTTCTGGATAGGGTTATGCCTGTGCATCTGCTGAGGCCCTGCAATATCACAGATGCCGAGCTCGCCATCGAACGAGGCCTCGACGGCGTCGGCCCGGCCCTTGCTGAACCTGACGCAGTGGAAGCTGCCAGTGCCCGAGTGCTTTATGCAGGTTACCGCGTACTCCACCGCATCAGCTCGCATTGTATATGTTGTTGAGGCATGCGACATTGAGGGTCGCATTCTTTATGTAAGAGCAGTAGCTTGCGTTCCTGTAGTTCGCGGCAAGCGATGCGTAGCATGTTGAGTTTTCGTAGCCGGGCAGGTTCGCGCATATGCTGGCGTTCTTGGTTTGCATGGCCTCCCACATGAGCACTATATCTTCACATTGGGACCCGGAGAATGAGGAGTTCGTGCAAAGGATGCTCTTAAGCCGCGGTAATATCAGCGTGGTGTTCGTGGAGTTGAGAGCCGCGATTATCGAGTTTGAGACGAGGGAATTTGCCGCGCCTGGAACCGTCTCGATGCATGTTTTTGAGAGGGTCTCATTGGATACATGACCGCAATAGGCGCTGTCGCTTAGGTTGTATGCCATGTACATGTAGCAAAGGTCCCTGGCACTGTATGATACATTCGGCAGCAGCTGCACATAGCTGAGCGGGGATTCTATGCTCCTTGTTGATGCGTAGCTGCTGTTGGACCTCGGAAATGCGAGCTCGGCGTATGCCGTAATATTGTATATCGCTGGCGCGTAGGTTGAGTTGCTCACGAGTGCGCATGCTGACGCATTTGATGTAGCGAACGCGTAGCTCATCTCTGCGGCAGAGCTGCATATGGACATCGCAGACGCATTATCGTTTATGCCGGAGCATATGCCGGGATTATGCAGTTTAGACGCAATTGCGCTGTAGCACTGCACTGCAGACGCGTCGTCAAGCGTGCCGCACAGCGAGTAGGAGCCGGTAGCGTTTGCTATATCGTATACGCACAGGTCCCTGTAATACCGATTGCTCATGCCAGTGCATGACAGTGCATTTGATGTTTCTGCGGACACGTTGAGAATGCATGCATCTGATGACTGCTCATCGCTCATGTACGTGCACACGGATACGTTCGCGGTGGAATATGCAAGCTGGCTCAGACACTGGTCCCTGTAGGTGGATAGGGTTATGCCTGTGCATCTGCTGAGGCCCTGCCCCTTTACACTGCCGCTGGTGAAGGCGACTATCACTGCCACCACGGCAAGAGCCATGGCCATGACGGCATACAGGAGAAGCCTCTCATCGCCATGCAGCGCGCGGCGCAGGGCAGCTACTGGCTTGGGCAACCGGCCCTTAGGCTGGGAAGATGGCGGCGATGTCATGATAGTATCTTTAGGGGTAATGTTATTAAGCTTTTTACTCGTAAGTGACTATGCAGGGTGATTTATTGGACAGAATACTGCTGGTACTTGGAATTGCGCTGGTTGTGCTTGGCATGCTGTACGGGTCGTCCCAGCTCCCGCAGGCCGGGCCGCAGGCGCTAAGCCAGTACAACTCAACTGTGATCGTGGCGAGCAACAGCTATGCCTACGGCTCGCTGTACCTCAACAGTAGCTCCCTGCTGGAGTTTTTCTACAGCGCGACAGCTCCCGTTGATTTCTACCTGCTCAACTCAACGGGCTTCAGGGGCTTCGGTGCCGCCAATGCCATTGATGCGTTCAGTTCAATCTCTCCGGAGAACGGGCTGCTCTATGAGACACAGGACAGCATGCTCGGCGCAATGCCTTATTCAGCCAACTACTCGAAGAACGTCTCAGTGCCTGTTTATGGAGCAAACAATATAGTGTACAGTCCAGGCAACTACTTCTTCCTGTTCAGGAACACAAACGCCAATTCGATGGACAATGTCTCGTACGGGTACCTGTATCTTCCTGTCAACGACATAATGGGGAACAGCGTGCAGTACAACGGCACTTTCGAGGCCGGCAGCATAGTTGCCGGCGCCATGTTCTTCGCCGGCGTGGTCCTGATCTTCCTGTCATTCTTCAGGAAGCGCGGCGGCAAGAAGCAGCAATCAGACATCGACGCCGAGGCGCAGAGGATATACTCGAGGGCGGGCCGTGCTGGGGCGCGTGGCTCGGTCCGCGAGCGGCGCATGGGCGCGCGCAAGAAACGCACTAAGCACACAGGTAAACGATAATTGTCTATAGGGGGTTCGTCAGAAGCTTTAATACGTTTGCGCTACATAAGATACATTGGAATTGGTTACATGGACAGCTTGCAGGAGAGGATTGCGGGTGAGATAGCGTTGTCGGATACCCCGGGAAGCACCATGAAGAAGTGGCGCGAGCTCTTCGGGATATCGCAGGTCGAGCTTGCTAAGTATCTCGACATATCCACATCGACCATAAGCGATTACGAGGGCAACAGGCGCGCCAGCCCCGGCGTCGGGGTCATAAAGAGGTTTGTCGCTGCGCTGTTCACTATAGACACGAAGCGCGGCGGGGAGATAGCGCGAAACCTCGAGAAGTTCAGCAAGAAGGATGAGAACGGATCATTCTACTCCATACACGACTTCTCGGCCCCCATATCCGGCACAGACATGGTCAGGCTGATCGACGCGAAGATAATAACGAACCCAAACTACCTCGACTCGATGAGGCTGTTCGGATACACTCTCATGGACAGCCTGCGCGTCATACTTGAGATATCGCCTGCGGAGTATCCAAAGCTCTTCGGGACGACAAACGAGCGCGCATTCATATTCGACCAGGTGAGTACAGGAAGATCGCCCATGGTCGTAGTGCGCGTGGCCCCGATAAAGCCCAAGCTTGTCGTAATACAGAACCTTGACTCGGTGGACAAGCTGGCGATAAAGATATCGCAGATAGAGCACATACCGCTCCTTACGACTAAGCTAAACGCCGAGGAGATAAGGATGCGCCTCAACAACATCTGACCGCTGAGGGACTTGCGGACCACGGGCCCTTACTGCTGCGTCTGCGGGGTAGTTACATTTATACCGTTTGGGGTTATCCTGTACTGCGCGATCCCGTGCGCGTGGTTCGCACCGCGCATCTTTCTTATGGAGAGCACCCTGTTTCCGCTTCCATGAACGCTCCCCATCGATATGACTCCGTCGTATATGAAGAATTCCTGATGGATGCCGTCTGCCTCCTGCCCGGCCTCGGCAGTTATGAGCGAGGTGACGTGTTGCCTGCCGAGTATGATCAACAGGCTTGTAAGGAGGTTCCTGTATTCGAACGGGTCCTTGGTGTACATTTTTATGTACGAAAGCGAGTCTATGGCCATCCTTGTCGCTTGGCAGTCCTCAATCCTCGACTGTAACTGCGATATCATGCCAGTGAACGCGTAGTTGGTGCTCTCTGATCCCTTCTGTATGAATGTCTTTGTCTCCTCGTAGCCAAGTATAACCAGCTTCTTGTCTTCTATGAGAAGGTCTATGTCGGTGAAGCCCGTCAGGGTATCCTTGACTGTACGGAGAAATGACTCGGTGTCCTGGTTGAAGGAGAAGAATATGCCCGGCTCCCCGAGCTTCGCGCCTTTGTATATGTACTCGAATGCGAAGAGCGTCTTGCCTGTGCCCGGAGCTCCCGCAATCACCACCTGGTTGCCTTGTGGTATGCCCCCATCGAGCATCGTATCGATGCCAGCTATGCCCGTCTTAACGCGGTTTGACATTGTCGCCAGCTTTCCAGTGCTTGTTGTTACTACTGCACCGAACATGCTTTTATAGGTTTATGCTGGATCGGCTTTGTAGTTTTAATAATGTTTTTGTAGTTTTATTTAAGGTTTTAATATGAAAAGAAAATATAGAGTAGAAATAATCTGGGTAATGGATTACTACGAATTTATAAAGACTGATTTGAAGAAGGATGAGTTGTTAGAGCTATGCCAGGAATATGTCAAGAAAAGTGGTAGAACAGCCCCAGATGCAAAACATTTCGTTGCTTTTTTGAAAAAGAACGGGTATTATGCAAAGGTGGAAAAACCTAATTATACCTTAACCTTTGATGAAATTGAGCCTAATAGATGGCATCGTTTATGAGATTAGGTTCAATTCCCAGCTCAAACATAGCACTTATCAGCACACGGCATTGGCGGCACCG
>JAMCZF010000043.1 GCA_023485825.1 Candidatus Martarchaeota archaeon | reverse complement strand
ATAGCGTATCTTTTTGTGCGGGCGTGGGAAATATCTCTATCTTCGCGGTAAGTTCCATGAGCTTGATAGGTAGATAAAATATATATACGTTTATATTAGGAATAGGACTTTAGTATTAGATACCAGACAACCCCCAACGAGGTTGGGGGAATTCTCCTGATATTAAAGAAACCATGCGTGCGATGGACTACCTTGTCGATAACGGGCTTACAAAGTACATCGGTATGAGCAACTTTTCGGTGAAGGAGATGAAGGAGGCACAAGCTCACGCAAAGCACAGGATTGCCGTAAACCAGGTGCAGTACAGTCTCGTATCAAGGAACAAGTCAACGTACTCAACATGCAGGAATATGGAGTCTGAGATAATACCTTACTGTCAGAGGAATAACATACTTGTTATGGCGAGCAGGCCGCTGCACAAGGGCGTCTTTACCGGCGCCGTGGATGCGCTGCTTGATGAATTGAGCGTTAAGTACAGCAGGACAAAGGCCCAGATAGCACTGAACTGGCTGATATCGAAGAAGGGTATAGTCACAATGCCCATGTCTACGAATGAGGAACACCTGAGAGAGAACATGGGGGCCTTGGGTTGGAGCCTTGATAAGAAGGATATGTCCAGGCTTGATGGCGTCAGCGTAGAAAGGCGAAACGGCGCGTAGTTCAATATAGCGTCGTCAGGTCTATCTCGAACGCGACAGCGGGCTCCTCTATGCCGAAGCTGCGCAGCACCCTAGGATGCAGCTCCCCGAATACCCCGATCTGCTTGCCTTTGGCTACAACCGCGGCGCACCTCCCGTCTATGAAACTGGGGTCTGTTGCAGCTTTGACATCGAAGGCCGCCCCAAGGACATGTAGCAGTGCCGTGACAACCGACTTTGAGTAATTGAAGTTGGATGAGGAGTCGAGGGACACCGCCGCGGCATGATATGACTCGACAGGCCGTTTGTCCTTCACATGGAATGCCATGTCCAGTTCGAACATCCTTTGCGGCATCTTCTCGTGCCTCGACAGCGAGAGGTTGCTTAGCAGAGAAGGCAGTAGAGCTGTCCTTAGCATCTCTATATTCGCGGATTTCGCGTCTTTTATTGTCACCGCCTCGTCCTCCGCCGGTTTCCTGCTCATCTTCGCGAAGTTTGTGGCGCTGTTCGAGAGATAGGAGTTCATCGCCTCGCTGAAGCCCATGCCCACCAGCGCCTCTGATGCCTTTTCGAAGAGCGACTCCCTGCTCTCGAGGACTCCGGCGCCTATGGACGGCACCGGCACCGGGTTTATGTATTCGTAGCCATACGCTATGGCGATGTCCTCTATTATGTCCTGCTCGTTTATTATGTCGAGCCTGTACTCCGGCACGGTGAACCGCACCCTGTTATTGACGAATGCGGCATCATAGCCCATCTTGTTGGCGAGTTCCAGCACATTGTTGAATCCTATCCTGGCGCCTATCTCGCCCTCGAGCATCGAGAGGGGCACGAGGAACTGCTGGTGCTCCATCAGGGGGTATGTCCTTGTTTCGCCGTTGCGCTTCACTGCTATGCTCCCTACAATGCCGGAGAGCTCCATGAATATGCTTGCGAGCATGTCGGCCGCTTTTCCGACGAGGTAGTCAGATGTGCCGGTTATGTCGACGAACAGGTTCCTCGTTTTAGTGGTGAGCTTTGTCCTGTCGGAGTTTATTATAGGGATGAGTGCGAGCGTGCCGAGACCGTCCTTCAGCACTGGATACCCCCTCTTTTCGTCGATGGTTCCGGAGTATTTTATCCCCTTCTCGCTCTGGCGCACTATCCTGCTGTACGGCATCTGCGCCTTGCCGCGCAGCACGAGCATCTTCTCGTCTTTTGCGATGGTGTACGTAAGGTCTCCCTTAATCGCATCAAGGCTGTGAACCCCGATAGCGAGCTTTTTCCTCTGCCTTCCGAACGTATCGCAGAGCTTGTCAATGAAATTGAGCAGGTCTGCCAAGGCCTCGGCGCCGAGGTCGACGCCAGTTACGACCATGCCAGAGATAAACGGCCTGTATCCCTTTACACTGTCATCGACGGCGATTGTTAAGGCGGGAGCGCTGCCTTTGATGCTGCGCAGGTAGCGCCTCTCCTTGTGCGTGAAGTAGCGCAATGCGCGCGCCATGCCTACCGCGCCGAGGAGGTCTGGCCTGTTAGCGGTGACCTCTATCTTTATCTCCTTGTCGTCTGCGCTCTCGGTCTCGAAGCCCATCTTGTACAGTTGGTCCTGCAGTTTATCGAGCGTCATTTTGCCTCCTATGCGCTTCATTAGGTACTTTGTGTCAAAGGTTACGTTTGGCATGTTTCACATCCTTCTCGAGCGCAGCCATCCTACGCCGTTGTTGTACAGTTCGTTTATCCCGCTTATCGAAGAGTCACGAAGGAGGAGTATGCGCTCTATGCCCAGGCCCCATGCAAGCACTGTGAGCCTGTTCCTGGGCAGCGACGTCACCTCGGCGCGTATTATGCCAGATCCCCCGACCTCCAGCCAGTTTTTGTGTCGCTCGGAGTAGATGAATATCTCTGCTCCGGGCTCTACGAACGGGAAGTACGCAGGCTTGAACCGCACCTTAAAGCCGAGCTGGCCGTAGAGCTCTATTAGCGTGTCGAAGAGATTGGCGAGCGTCAGTCGCTTCCCTATTATTATCCCGTCTGTTTGGTAGAAATCCGCGAGGTGCTTGAAGTCTATGTTTTCATTGCGGAATATCCTGCCGACCGAAAACAACTTCAATGGGAGCCTGGGTTCGTATGCCTTATCATCAATCACCTTCTTCACGAAATCGCGTATATAGCGCACCGACACGTTCGTCATGTGCGTGCTTAGCACGGTGCGCTCTGCTTCATCCTTGCGCCACTCCGACTTCCATGAGCCTGTGTGGGCCTTCCTCACCGCGCGCAGGTACTCGTCCTCCTCCACTGGCAGAAACTCCGGGTTGGACACGTGGAAGGTGTCCTGGGCCTCCCTTGCCGGGTGGTCCTGCGGCACGAAGAGCGAGTCGAATACCCAGAAGCTCGGCTCCACTACCGGGCCGGATATCTCGGTGAAGCCCATGCGTGCATAGATGTCCTTCACCTCGTTTATCACCCTGCGAAGGGGATGGCGCACGGCCATGGGCTCACCCTCCACATCAACCGACACATCATACCTCTTGAACGGCCTTGATTCCCAGGACCTTCCTGCGATCACGTCCCTCGTGACCACGCCTATGGCGCCGTCTTCGGCGCCCGTCTCGGCATCTAATCCAGCCGGCGTTATTGTTATCGATTTTATCCTTGATTTTTCCCTCGACTTGATAAGGCCCCGCGACTCGAGCTTCTTCAATGCGTCGCCGTCTGTCTTGAGGAGCCTGTCGTACGACTCTGGATTATCGTTCAGTTCCCTCAGCACAGCGCTCTCCCTTATTGCGCCGTGGCTCTTGCCCTTCGCGGTTATCTTGACCACGCCATGGTTTACTGATGCGAGGCCCAGCCTGAGGCACCACTGCAGGCCTATGCGCTCCTCCGCAGACAGGCCGGCAGCCATGAGATCACCAGACCCGAGCCTTTTGAGGAGCAGCTCCTCGGGCAATGCGCTCTCGGCATACTCCTTGCCCTCCTGCGACAGCTCGGCATCGTGTGTCTGCGCCTTCTCGACGCGGACGCAGGAGCGGCTTGCGAGGTTCTCCAGAGCCCAAAGCACCTCGTCACGCCCCAGGCCCGAGCTGGCCATCAGCTCTTCAAGCTGCATTTTGTGCTTTCCCTTGAGTGCAGAGAGGACAGCTGTTTCATACCTGTGCATAGAAACAGTATATAAACAAACCAAACCAATATAAGCCATATCGTTAATATTTTCAAGAGGATGGCCTATGCTCAGGGATTACATCAAAGAGATTTTCGAGCCGACGCTCCTGTTTGGCGTAGCCGCAGGGCTTGCGGGGCTTGCGGCGGCATCATATTATTATGATGGCGCTGTCATCTGGCTCGGCGCCTTTGCGATCATCGGCGCCGTGGCGGCGCAGATGGCGGTCAACTTAATCGATGACTACACTGATTACAAAACAGGGCTTGACATGGAAACGAGCAAGACGAGGTTCAGCGGCGGGAGTCCGCTCGTTGCTGGGAATAGGGTAAGCGCAGCGGCGGTGTTGCGGCTGGCTGTTGCGGCGCTTTTCGTGGCCGGCGCGATTGGTGTTTACACGCTCCTTGTGGCGCAGGCGGTCGCAATTCTTATACTTATGCTTGCGGCAATCGGCGGCATCGCGGCCGTATTCTATGCAAGATACCTTACGCATGTGCCGTTCCTCGCGGAGCCGTTCGTTGCTGCGTGCTTTGCGCTTATCGGAATAGGGGTGTTCCTCGTCGCTTCAGGCAGTTCGGCCGACATGCTGTATGTGGCCCTGGCCTGCGTGCCGTGCGGGATACAGGTGGGCGTTGCGGCGCTCATAAATGCCATGCCAGACAGGGTGCCCGACAGGAAATACGGCAGGAGGAGCTGGGCAGTCATGCTCAATGACAACAGGCTTAGCGGATTCCTGTACCTGGGGTTCGAGGCGGCGGGCTATGCGCTGCTGATATTCGGCATGTACGCCAGGATCCTTCCCGGCACGTTCGCGATAATGCTCGCCTTTGTCCCGGTGTTCCAGTACATAGCAATGTCAACGATGGACTACAAGGGACCCAAATCGTACGAGAAGGTGATGGGCATCAATGCGGCGGCGGCGATGCTTTACATGTTCATGCTGTCCGCCTCGTTCATGCTCGCGCACATTATGGCATGAGCCGCAGAGGCAACATATGTTACACAATACATTATACCGCAATCGGGTGCAGGGTTTGATAAGGGACTATATCAAGGAGACAAGGGAGCCGACGTTGCTGCTGAGCGCGCTCTCCGGCATTGTAGGCCTTTCGGCTGCGATGTACTATGGCAGGGCCTCGATAGCGGTTGGTATTCTGGCGATTGTCGGTGCTGTCCTGGCGCAGGCTTCGGTAAACATGCTCGATGACTATTTCGACTTCAAAACAGGGCTTGACATGGAAACGAGCAAGACGGGGTTCAGCGGTGGCAGCGGACTGCTCGTAAGCGGGAGGGTCATGCCTGTCAACGTTCTTGCCATAGCCCTTGCGGTGCTCGCTGCTGCGTCCGTCATTGGCGCATACGCGCTGCTCAGCGCGCCCGGTGTTGCGCTGGCGGTTCTTGTCCTCATAGCTGTCGGGGGTGCTGGTGTCCTGTTATATGCAAAGCACCTTACCCGCATACCGTTCCTCGCGGAGCCGTTCGTTGCTGCGTGCTTTGCGCTTATCGGAATAGGGGTGTTCCTCGTGGCAAGCGACGGGGCCGCGCACTTCTGGAGCGCGGCTGCCGCCTGTGCGCTCGCAGGCATACAGATAGGCGCGGTGCTTATAGCGAACGAGGTGCCTGACATTGGGCCCGACAGGAAATACGGCAGGAGGAGCTGGGCAGTGATGTCGGGTGGCCCGGCAGGCGCATGGCATCTTTACGCAGGGTTCCAGATACTAGGATTCGCGCTGCTTGTTCTTGGCATCGCGGCAGGCGCGCTGCCCCTGGCGCATGCCCTCGTTCTTGCATTCGCGCCCATTGCCCTGTATGTCGCGATTGGCATACGAAGCTATAAGAATGCGAAGGCGCATGAAAGGATAATGAGAACCAGCGCGGTAATGTGCATGGCTTATATGGCGGTGCTTTCTGCGGTGTATCTGCTTTCATTGGTGTAGTGTTATGAGGGCCATTGCCGAGCCTGCTGCTACTGTTCCTGAAGAGATAATGGAGGACCTGCGCAGCGTCGACGAGCGCCTTTCCGGACTGGGGACGGCAGAGTTCATAGAAGACGGCCTCTATGCACCCTCGATGCATCTAATAAAGGGGAGGGGGAAGATGCTGCGCCCGGCGCTGGTGTTCATGGGCGGCATTTATGCAGGGTACAGCGATACGAAAGACCTTGTGGATGTCGCTGTTGCAGTCGAGCTATTGCACACGTCGTCGCTCATCCATGATGACATTATAGACAAAGACGTCAGGAGAAGGGGCGTGGAGTCGACTCACGTACGGTATGGGAATGAGCTCGCGCTCCTTGCCGGGGATGCGCTGATATCAAGCGCCATACGGCACATCTCAGGGTACGGAAGGAGCCTCATAAACATAATGGCAAGGACGGCTATGGAAATGTCTGCGGGCGAGGCGCTCGATTTCAGGTTCCAGAGGAGCGGAACAGTGCCGACGATAAGGGAGTACGAAAGGATTGCCTACCTGAAGAGCGCATCGCTCATAAGCACGTCTGCCTCTATAGCCGCTTCGTACA
>JAMCZF010000028.1 GCA_023485825.1 Candidatus Martarchaeota archaeon | reverse complement strand
TATGCTTCAAGTCCTGCTTATCCCCTGTGTGTTTTCATGTGCAAAGGGGGCAAAGCCCGTATGCGTATCCATGGACTTTTTCTGCCCTATGCTCACCAATTCGATGCACCTGCCCCTAAGCCGTTCGGTTCGCACATCAACAAATCGCGCATTCTCCATGAAATTCTGCTCTTTTATTTCTATTTGTTTCTTTCAATTCCTTATGGGATTTATTATGAAAGCAAGCTTAAAAGCTTGACGGGATGCTTATAATAGGGGCTTGACATTTACATTCAATCGCCTCGTCAATTCCAAAAGAGCCCCCTCAATAATTGAGGAGGTATCCGAGAATACAGGAAAACACGTGAACTTTCACGGTCTTCATCCCGATAAACCTGTTGTTTCTGAGAGGACTTGTGCCTTACTCTTTCGTTTGATGCAATGACAGGAGCCATCCTATTCTCCTTGAGTTCATCCTTTATCATGCAGCATCCATTGCTGAATCTGCCTATAAATGAAGCCCTGGAAGGGAATCGGACCCTCGACATCTTGTTTACAAGACAAGCACTCTACCACTGAGTTACCAGGGCGCGCTAATCTATTCGTAACCAACCTATAAAAACGTATTCGATTGTCAGACGCTTACCTGACTCCTGTCAACGCTGAACATCTTGTGGCGCCTAGGCCTTAGCTTGCCCACGACATAGTCGAAGGCCTTGACTGGCTCGGTCCTTCCTCCGAACGTGAAGATATCAAGGGTTGCATAATTATCGGAGTACCAGATATGCAGCACCGCGTGACCGGAGTCCATGAGTACCATGATGCTGACGCCGCCTTTCCTCCCGCCTATGGACGCCTGTTTCATCTCAATGATCCTGACGTTGGTCATCGCTATGCCCTCCTTCATTATAAGTTGAAGGTAATCAGAATCGGCTATTGCATTCTTGTCTACGCTGTAGAGATCGCCGAAAACGTGCTTGCCCACGAGGCTGTCGTCCTCTATCACCTTTATCTGCTCAACGGCCTTGAGATTCTCCTCGTTCCCCCGTATCTTCACCTGCTCCTTGAAAGGCGCAACATCACGTTTCTTGGTAAGGATGCTCATGCTCCCACGCGTTTTAACATTTACATTGTCAGGCAGGGCTAAATACCTGACTGGTGCGCGCACTAAAACAGTTCCGGCTGCTCATTGCCGGCCATGAAGTTCATTGTCGGCACTGCTCCTTATGGCCTCAAGCCACATGAACGCGCTCTCCGCTTCCTTGAAGGTGCCTATCCACTGCACAGAATCCACCATGGCGACAAACGCGCGGCCCACATTGTAGCTCCCCCTGTACCTTGATTGCAATACACACGCATAATTCAAAAGGAAGTACCTCGCCGCAGTAATGCCGGCCTGTGCAGACATCCTTCCCTCTGACTCGTCTGCCGAGCTCCTTGCGGCATCAAAATACTCTTTCATAACGGTTTCGAATCTTGTGGCCAGGGGGTCATGCGCCACCTTCAGGTCAAAATCTGCAAGTCTGTCCTTGATGTACAAGACATGACCCGCCTGGGATACCACAGCTACACTGTCATTGCTCTCCATGAGCCTGCGCACGTTCAGCACGATCGCGCGCTCACGCGCGTGCCCCAGGATGCTTTCAAGATACATGGTGTAGATGCGATCAACCATATACGACTGTAGGGTCATGAGACCTCTGCGCAACCAGACGAGGTCCTTTTGCGTGCGCTGCAGGCTTTCGTGAATCTTATGCGACGCGGCTTTCCACTCCATCGAGCCTTCGGTTTCTTCACTGACGCCAACCGGATGCACGCTGACGCCGTGGTTTGCTGACGCGGACATGTAGAATCTAAGCACCTGCCCGACAGGAAGCCCTGTATAGGAGCGCACATCCGGCCGCAGCGCACCTCTCATTGCGTCGGCTATGTCCCGGTCTGATTTGCTGCCTATATTCGCAAGGAACTCCCTGCTTTCCTGCCTGTCGGGGAATGAGTGGGCTATGGTCCTTGCTCCGTCCATGACGAGCCTACGCAGGCGCATCACTACCGTGTTCATCCTGCTCTCCGCAGGGCTCTCGATCGGCACTAGGCATACCGTTTTCCCTGCCGCAGCCTGCTCTGGCGCAGGCGCATGTCCTACGACGGTGCGCTTTGCTTGCACGGTTATCTGCACGATGTACCGGCTTATAAATCCTATGTTCATACACATGAACAACGGTAAACCCTTTTTTCTGAGCTGTGCAGTATGCGACCGCACGCAAAACTATATTAATTTGACAGCGCAACTCTTACCGCGTGGTTTTGTGCTTGAAGGAATAAAGCTCGACAAGGATGAGCTTAGAAAGGAGTTCTCCAGGAATCCCGAAAAGTATTACTCGGTAAAGACATTTGAGGAAGAGGGTTTCAGCAGGCACACGTGCAGGATATGCGGCAAGAACTTCTGGAGCGCTGTCGAGAGGGACACGTGCGACGACCCCGGGCATACTGAATACTCGTTCTTCAGGGACAAGCCCCGGCCGATAGGCTACGTGGAGTTCTGGAAGAGGTTCTCCGGCTTCTTCGAGAAGAACGGCCACGCATCCATAAAAAGGTATCCGGTAGTGAGCAGATGGCGCCAGGACCTCTACTTCACCATAGCGTCAATCCAGGACTTCCAGCGCATAGAGAACGGCGCAATGACATTCGAGTATTCGGATAACCCGCTCATAGTGCCGCAGATGTGCCTGAGATTCGGCGACATAGAGAACGTCGGGGTTACCGGAAGGCATCTCACCAGCTTCATGATGGCGGGGCAGCACGCATTCAACTACCCAAGGGAAGGCTACTGGCGCGACAGGACCATAGAGCTAAACTACAAGTTCCTCACCACTGAGCTTGGCGTCAAGAAGGAGGCATTGACGTACAACGAGGACGTGTGGGCCATGGGGGACTTCTCTGAGTTCGGCCCCTGCCTAGAGAGCTTCTCAGGGGGCGCAGAGCTCGTCAACAGCGTGTTCACCCAGTTCGAGAGCGTGAACGGAGCCGCAAAAGAGCTCAAAGGCCAGGTAGTCGATGTGGGCTGGGGCCTCGAAAGGATACTGTGGTTCTACACAGGTTTCGACAACATATACGAGGCTGTGTTCCACGACATAATAGGGCGCACGAAGAAGAAGCTCTCATTTGAGATGGATGACGTCCTGTTCAGGAAGTTCGCAAGATATGCGAGCGAGCTTGACGTGACCGAGATAAAGGGCTTCAAGGAGAAGGAGAGAAGGCTGCTGAAGAAGGCAGACATGTCCGAGAATGAGTACAGGAGCAGGGTCAAGCCCATGCAGGCCTATTACGCCATACTTGACCATGTGCACACGCTGCTGTTCGCAGTGTCTGACGGAGCTCTGCCATCGAACATAGGCGGCGGCTACAATCTGAGGGTGGAGCTAAGGAGGGCCCTTGGCTTCATAAGCGAGTACGAGATGGGGATAGGGCTCATGGACATAGCAGAGCAGCAGGCGAGGGAGCTGAAGGGACTTTACCCGGAACTCAGCGAGAACCTCGACCTCCTCTCCAGGGTAATAGACATAGAGGCAAAGCGCTACGCGAAGAGCACCGAGAACGCTGGCAAGATAATCAACGCGCTGCTGCACAAGGGCAGGCCCCTAGGGAAGCAGGAATTGAGGACACTGTACGAGAGCAACGGCGTGACCCCCGAGCTGATCTCGGCAGTGGCGCACAAGGAGGGCAAGGCCATCGAACTGCCTGACGGCGCGTACGATGGCATAATCGAGGGCGATTTCGCCGCAAAGGAGAAGGCCAAGAAGCTCCAGATAGACTTCAAAGAGGAGCTGCCTAAGACAGAACAGCTCTACTACCAGTTCAAATCCGAAGCTGACGCAAAGGTGCTCTGGTCGCAGGAAAGGCATGTTGTCCTGGACAAAACACCATTCTACCCTGAGGGCGGCGGCCAGGCTGCAGACCACGGAACCATAAATGGCATGGACGTGGAAGACGTGCAGAAGGTCGGCAACGTGATAGTTCATGTGATGAAGTCCAACGCCGACAAAGACCTCTGCAAGGGAAAACGTGCTTTATGCAAGGTTGACATGGACAGGCGCGGCAGGCTCATGGCGCACCATACCGCAACGCACCTGATAAGCGCAGCCGCACGCGCAGTACTGGGCAAGCATGCATGGCAGGAAGGCGCGAGGAAGGACGCTGACAAGGCGCACATAGACATAGCACACTATGACAAGCTCAGCGATGACGACGTGAAGGCGATAGAGGACTGGGCGAACGGCGCAGTACTAAATGGCATAACAGTATCTGTGAACGAGATGGAGCGCGGCGAGGCAGAGGGCAAGTACGGCTTCACGATATACCAGGGCCATGGCGTTCCTGCAAAGAGGATGCGCATAGTGGTCGTCACCGACAAGCGCGGCGAGCTCATCGACGCCGAGGCCTGTGGCGGCATGCACATAGCAGGGAGGGAGAGCCTCGTCGGCACTATAAAGATAATCAACACATCAAGGATAAGCGACGGCGTTGACAGGATAGAATTCGTCGCAGGGAAGGCCGCGCTGGAATACTTCCAGAGAGAGCATAAAGAGCTAGGCGCATCGGCTGAACTCGCAAACTCGGAGAGGTTCGAGCTGCATTCCAAGATTGAGAAGATGCGCAGCGATTACTCCGCGGTGAATAAGGCGCTGCAGGATAGGGACGACGAGCTTGGCAGGGTGATCGCCGATGACATCCTGTCGCTTGCAAAAGGCAAGGGAACAGAGATAATAGTCGAGAGGAGCGAAGGCCGCGAGGTTCTCAGGAAGGCGCTTTCAGCCGTGGTGAAGAAAAGGGCAGAGCTTACCGTCCTTGCAAAGAACGGCGCAGGGGAGGTGGTGTGCATGTCGGGCGCAGATTCAAGTCGCAGCGCCATAGATTTTGCCAAGAAGAAGCTAGGCGGCGCGTTCAAGGGTGGCGGGTCAAAGTCGATGGCCGAAGGCATAATCAGGTAGTTGGTTCATTGGATTGGCAGCAGATTCTGTACTCGGTAATTATATTCCCCATAATCTACATCTTCCCCGCATACGTTGCCAACGGCTCCCCTGTCATATTCGGCGGCGGCGCGCCCATAGACTTCGGCAGGAAGTTCCGGGGCAAGCCAATATTCGGGAAGCACAAAACCATACGCGGTTTCGTGTTCGGACTGGCATCAGGAATAATAATCGGCGCGCTGGAGTCTGTGGCGTTCCCATACCTGCTTGCGATAGGCATAGCCTTAAGTTTCGGGACGCTGCTGGGCGACATGCTGGGCAGTTTCATAAAACGCCAGATGGGCCACAGGGAGGGCAAGGACATATTCCTCATGGACCAGTACATGTTCTTCGTCGTCGCATTGCTGTTCGCATTCCCGCTCGGGCATATCCCGGATGTCTACGGTATACTCTTCCTGATAATACTGACCGGAGTCCTGCACAGGCTGACCAACCTCCTCGCGCACAAGGCAAGGCTCAAGGAGGTGCCGTGGTAGCAAGGAATCAGCGATGCCCCGCCTTGGCAGCTTTGCCCATAAGCGCCTCCAGGGCGCATTGTGGCACATACCTGCTTACAACCTCAATCCATCCCTCGGGCCCGACAAGTTCCTTTACCTGGCTGGAGCTTATGTTCTCGATGTCCTTCGGGGGCATCTGGAACACCATCCTGATATCGGGGTCTATGCCAAAGTTGACTTGCTGCATTGTGTGTTCGAACGCGTAATCCTGCGCGCTCCTCACGCCCCGGAGTATGTACCCTGCATCTATAGATTTTGCATACGTTACAAGATACTTGTTTTCAAAACTTGCGACGATGACGTTTGCAAGGTCCTTGGTGATTTCAGAGAGCATCGCTCTCCTCTCCTCTATTGTAAACATTGTCCTCTTTTCGGGATTTACGCCGATGGCAACGACAAGCTCGTCGAAAAGCCGCGCGCCTTCCCTTATCATCCAGAGATGTCCGTTTGTTGGAGGATCAAAACTGCCTGCGTAAACCCCCCTTCTCTTACTTTTGTGCATGATAATGTCTATCCAATTATATTGTAAATGCCGTCTGGTTTACGCTGACATCAGTCTCAATTGCCATGTACCTCCCTGCCTGCCGCGGCGTTCCTCTTCCTCGCCTTCTCTATCTGCTGCTTCAGGACGTCCGCGATGAAGCGCTTTGTCATGGCATCCGCTCTTGCCGCTATGCTTATCTTGGTGGCATAGATTCTGGCCATGCGCCCCTTCTCCTTCTTGTTGACTGCCGCGAGCTCCGGCAGCTTGAACAGGTAGCCGTACTTCGGCGGCTTTGAACCATACTTCATGTGCTTGAAAAGCGCCCTCTCCGCGCCGAGCAACTGTATCGTGCTGGCAGGCATTGTCGCAAGCCTTTGCAGGGATCCTGCCTTGCCCAGCATCTCAGCCGCAATCTTGTGGTCTATCAAATAAACAACGTTGGGCATTACCTTCTTGGTCTGCGCATCGAGGAACGCATCTAGGCTCCTCTGCAGCTCAGACAGTTTGAGCATCTCTTCAGCGAGGCCTCTCATCTCCCTGTGCTCTGCGGGGTCCATGTCAGGGAATCCCCTCGATGACCTAATCGCTTCAATGACCTTGAGCGATTCATTGCCGAGTATGTCCTTGAGCGTGTCGTCCTCTACCTCCTTTCTGCCAACATTTGAGACGAGCCTTGCGAATGTATCGTGGTTCTCAAGCCTCACGTTCGGGAAATAGGCGCCGTACCACTCCTCAAGGCGCTCATAGATGGTGTTCCTTATGCGCTCAATCTCGTTGTACGAATTGATTGCCTGTATTATGGAATGGTCGGCTGCAGACGCGGTGTATGCCGCGCTCACCCCGCTTCTGGCCCTCCGCATCAGGCGCTCCCTCAGT
>JAMCZF010000026.1 GCA_023485825.1 Candidatus Martarchaeota archaeon | reverse complement strand
GCAAAGCGCCCTGTGGCCCTTCACGCTTGACGGAACCTGCCTTACGTCGCCCATCGCGCCGCCGCCGAGCTTCTGCCGCGGGCGTATTGCGGTTCCCATATGCCTGCCGTGCCTGTATCCGGAGTACTTGCCCACGTACACTGCGGTGGTGTTGAAGCCTGCGAGGACATCGTGCCCCTGGGGCTGATACCCGCTGCTTTGCTCGCTGAGAAGGGCTCTTCGCACTATGTCGCCCCTGAATTCCTTGGAGAAGATGCCTGGCAGTTCGACCTTGCCTGACAGTTTGCCGTCCAGCGCGTATACGTTTGCATCCATGAGCATCACTGTTTGGATTCTATTGATATGTAGTTTATCTGCGGCTGCTTCACAGGCCGGTTGCTCCTTATGGCCTTCCTTATCCGCACAAGGCGCTTTGCCGGGCCGGGAATGGATCCGTCAACAATGACGTAATCGCTCTTGACGTTGCCATAGCCCACGAAACCGCCCTTGACGTTGACTGACTGCGCGTCGGCGCTTGTGCCGACCTTGAGTATGCGCTTGTTGATCTCTGTCCTGTAGTTGTATCCCATATGGCCCGCCTGCAGCACTCCGAAGAGCACCTTAGGCGGATGCCATGCGCCGAGGGTGCCTATGTGGCGTATCTTTCCGGTGGATTTGTGGTAGCGCTCCGCTGCTCCGAACCTCTTGATTATGCCAGCCCAGCCCTTTCCCTTGCTTACGCCGGTTATGTCTATGTAATCCCCGGGCTTTATGAAGTCGTTTATCTTTACCTCCTTTCCGAGTATGCCCTGGATGTGGGCCAGCTTCTCGGACGCGCCCTTGCCTCCTACGGGAACCTCGAAGCGCAGGACGCGCTTGTTCCCGAAGCCCATGGACGATGCGTCTAGGAACGCAAGAGCGGTTACATCATCGAGCTTGTCTGCCATGCCCTTGAAGTGCTCCACGTCGTTCTTCTTGATGGACTTTATGCCTACCTTGGCTGCCAGCGTTGCGTCGTATACCTCTCCAAGGGATCGCCTGTAAGACGGATAGCCCTTTCCGTAGAACCTTATGCCGTAGATGTGCACCTTGGGTATCTCGAGCACCGTGGCGGCGCGCGCCACCTCTGTGCCCTTTGCAGGACCCTCTGAATCGTCGACCATCATCACGTGGGTCATTCCGGCCTTGAAGGCGGCGAACCCGAGAAGCTCCTTGTCCTGCGAACTCGGGGAAGTGCGAACCCTAGGCATAACCCTCTTTGCGCGGCGGTGCGGCCAGTATTCCATCGATCCCTTCTTTGTCATAGCATCGCCTTGCCAGAATTCCTGCCCTTCATGGCACCGGGCCTTTGCGGCTTCGTGCCTTCTGCTGAACTCATGGCATTGTCCACAATTGTGAGCTGGCGCAGAATGCTGTTCATCGCTGAAAACAGCGACTTCGTATCATTTGCAGTAAAGCTTATCTCGAGCGTGTTCCCATACGGACGGAGCTGCGCGCTTGAGTCCGGGTATGAGATCCTGCCTCCCACGGCCTTTGCATAATCCGCAGGGCGGTCGAGGCTTATGTGGATTGTTGAGCTTGGCATATTCATCACTATATTACCTTTACGCCGCGGTGAGCGGACCTGACGCTTGGCCTGTTGTTGGCAAAGCCCTTGCCCTTTCCGCCCATCCCGCGGTGCTTTACTCCTGAGCTTGTGAGCCCCCTGAATGATCTGCCCTTTGAGCCCGTTATTCCTGAGTAGATGGCGTCGCCGCTTATCGCCGGATGCGCCCTGTCGAGCAGCATGACCTCGAAGAAGCGGTACTTGCCGTCCTCTCCGATATAATATGAGTTAAGCACTTCGGCATTCATGTACTTGCGCGACGCGCGGTCTTCTGCAACAGACTGCAGTGACTTGGCATACGAGAAGAAGCGCCCGCTCTTCGAGGGCTTCCTGCCCCCTCTTGGCTTGATGCGCTTCGACATGCCCTTTATCGTCTTGACCCTTGCGACTATCACTCCGGGCTTCGCGCGGTAGCCTAGCTCCCTGGCGCGCGCCAGGTTCGTCGGCCCGTCAAGGCGCACCACGGCGCCGGCCTTCCTCCACGCGGAGACTCGCCGGCGCAGAAGGTCGCTGCGCTCGCCGTAGCCTTTCTGGAAGTTTTCCTTTATGTACTTGTATGCGCCCATGGGGAACACGCTGTGCGATGCTGAACGTAGATATTCTTGCAAACGCAAAAACGCCTGCCAACGCAGAGCTACAACTCCTTTCGCGAAGAAAGGGCCGAAGAATATGCCTACTCTATGTTTGAATTAATTTATATACTTATCGCACCGCCGGGCTTTGGCATAATCCCGCCGGGCTTTGCACTGGCAAGCGGGTTTGCGCCTTTACAGGACGTTTTTGTTATAATGATGCATGGCAGAAAACCCGCGGTTTCAACCGCGGGATGAATGCGGATGTCCTGCCCGCACAGGATGCAGAAATGCATATAGGCACTTACATCAATATAATGCATGACCTATATAAAAAGCCTACAAATCCAGGATTTACCCCGACAAAAAGGGGCAGCCCGAGATAGACTAGAGTCTGGCCCTTGCGCAGAAACTATACAACAGAATCCTCGATAAGGCAAGATCCCCATACCAGAAGGGCAAGGGCGCGAAGATTTCGCAATCCGTCCTGGACCAGTGCATGAAAGAGGCGGTGGGTAGTATAGGAACCTCCTGAATCTGTATTCGCAGACGCGGTTCACGGTGGAAGGGCTCGTGACACAAAGGATACAGAAGAACCGCAACATGGAAATTGACAGGGACGCAAACGCTGCGATAAACATGCGGAACGCAGGACTGCCCATGAAGGGACATGCTGCCCTCGGACCGAGGGAAAGCCAA
This sequence comes from Candidatus Martarchaeota archaeon, assembly GCA_023485825.1. Classification (GTDB taxonomy): domain Archaea; phylum Micrarchaeota; class Micrarchaeia; order Micrarchaeales; family CABMGC01; genus JAJZOD01. The sequence continues at coordinate 4,083 of JAMCZF010000026.1, read as the reverse complement.
GCCCGCCGAGGCAGTGGCAAATACAGTTCAGCGGGAACCGCAGGCCCTGCCGGTGAAACGGGAACATTGCCTGCGCGGAATGATGCGCACAGGGAAGCCCCGGCCTTCAGGGCGGGGGGCCACTAGTTATTACTCCTATCCATGAGGGCGTTGGCTTCTTCCTTGCGTCATAGGAAGCCCTCGCCAATTACGCGTTCTGGTCTACTCTTGCATTATTTCCGCGAATCCCTTAAGGAAAAGGTACATTGCGGCATATCCCGGCAGTTCCGCCTCTTCGCCGGAATAAGGCCCGAACGTCTCGCCCCCTATGTCGAGCGGATTTTTTGTATTCGCCTTCACCTTTATCTGATCCTTCGCAAGGACCACGCACTCCGTCATAGGTTCGAAAGACTGCAGCGCGCCTGTGTCTGCCTTCTTCGACAAAAGACCGGTGCTCCCGTGTATGGTGTTGGCAAGCCTTATCATGTGCCCGGTGTCGTTCGTCACGTTCTCGTCTATCCTGTCTGACTGCGCTATAGCATGGCTCTTTATCACGTCGGACCAGAACCGCGTCTTGTCCCTCACGTACACCATGTCCCAGTTGCCGTTGTTTATTCCCATCTCTATGAGAGCGCGCTTCTTGAACATGTTCTTCGCCGCTGCCGGGTCGATGCCCGTCGATATCAGGTGCTCAATGCCCTTGTTCATGTCGCTTATGACGCTCCTCGCTATCCTGCCGCGCCATCCCGGCTCGGTTGGCTTCGGCCCTGCAAGCCTCTTGATGCGCTTGCCATGGCCTATCCCCTCGACCGTGAAGAAGTCCTCGAAGCTTATGCCAGAACCGGTTATATAGGCGCTTATCTCCTTGCGCGCAGCCGAGTCCAGCTTGAGTATTGATTCCTTGTTGACGTGTATGTGATAGCCCCTGTTCCCGCTGAAGTTCACTGATATCTCCTGCTTCGAGAACCCGAAGTCCGGGATCAGGAACTCCTCAATGAGCTTTATGGCCTCGCCCCTGACTACGGCCAGGCAGTTCTCGCAGACCCAGGAGGTTCCGTGGGCAGTTTGGCATTTCAAATGCATGTCTGTCGCATCTATGTCGAAGACCAGCTCCGACCCCAGCCAGCCCTTGTTCTCCATTGGTCTGAAGGTGGGATGGGAGTAGTATGCGGTAGAGCATGAAACAAATGCCGGGGTCTTCTTGACAAGGTAGTCCTTCAGCTCCACTGACGTCATAAATTCCGCATGCCTGAACTTTATCTTGCGCTCGAAGTCCCCCATTCCGAACTCGCGCTGCGATATGCGCTGGGGCGAGAAGTACTTGGCATCCTGCCCGGCGTAGTAATCGCTGAACATCTTCAGCGCAAGGCCCCTTCCCTGCTCGCGCGTAAGCTCCAAAAAACCAACTTATTATAAGTTACCTTGTGTAATTTAGTAATTTATAATGCATGGTGCCGTTTATGGACAAGGAAAATATAAAGCAGGCAATAATAGTGAGGAAAGACCTTAGCCTTGGTACTGGCAAGCTTGCCGCGCAGGTCGCCCATGCGTCGCTTATGAGTTATTTTCAAGCAGAGAAGGCTGACAAGGACGTGGCAAGGGAGTGGCTCGACACCGGCGAGAAGAAAATAGTTCTAAAGGTCGACGACGAGAAGTCGCTTAGGAAGCTCTATGAGGCCTTCAAGTACAAGGGGTTCCCGTGCGCGCTTGTCATGGATGCAGGGCTTACGCAGATACCCCCGGGCACAGTCACCGCATTGGGGGTCGGGCCGTGGAAGGCGAAGGAGATAGACTTCTTCACCTCGGCCCTGAAGCTTCTGTGAACGTTTACGGTGCCGCGTCTTGTATGGCGGAAGGGCAAAAATAGTGTATGTCGGAGGGTAAGCTGGGGTCGTTGAGGTCGGCACGGCCGCCGAGTTGCACGTGCAGTTAGCTTATTAGAATTTTGCTGCCATAATAGACTGATTCTATGGCACATGCCGGGGTACCGCAATCCGATGGAGATGTAGAGCGGCTTTTGAAGGATTATCAAACAACGCAGGAGCAGATGCGGATGGTTGCAATGCAGCATGAGCAGCTCCAGGCCCAGAAGTTGGAGATGGAAAGGGCCAAGGAGGAGCTTGACAAGGCATCCGGCAGGGTGTACTTCAGCGTCGGCGGAGTGATAGTTGAAACGACAAAGGAGAAGGCGCTTACGGACATAAACGAGAGGCACTCCCTCACTGAGGCGAGACTCCAATCGATCAACAAGCAGTATGCGGATGTGAAGGCCAGGGAAAAGCAACTGAACGAGGAGCTTATGAAGTTATACAAGCAGGGCCAGGCGTGAGCTCGTGACGGGGGTTCTCTCGTTCGATGGAGTTTTGGATTTCTTCGATAGAAACAGGGGCAGTCGGTTCCTTCTGACTTTTCACACCATAGGCGACAGGGACGGAGTTGCGGCCGCGCTCGGGCTTTCCGAGATGCTTAATGACTCCGTAGTAGCGACACCTGATTTCATAACCAACAACGCAAAGCACATGCTCGAGAAGGCAGGCTACAATGCCAGGATAGGCTCGCGGTTCCCAAACGATGCAGAGACTGCGGTGATACTTGACGCGAACCGCATGGAGCTCATGGGAGAGTTCGAGAGGAAACTGAAGCGGTTCAGCGGCGAGGTCCTGTTCATAGACCACCACTCGCCGCCGAAGGCCATTCCCAAGAATGCTTCACTGTTCAACAGCGAGGAATACAACAGCGCTTCAAGCATAGTGTACGATATACTCAAGTCGGGTGGCGTGAAGGTGAGCGCGTCCGCCGCGCGGGTGCTGGTAAACGGTATTGTCGCCGACTCGGCTGACTTTCAGAACTCCAGCGCAAGGACATTCATGCAGATATCCGAGCTGCTCGATTCTGCAGGCATGCTTTACAGCGAGGTCGTGGAAAACGTGCATGGCGCGCAGTCCCCCGGCATAAGGGACATGGTTCTCAAGGACCTGTTCTCGGCACATGTCGCACAGTATGGAAACTACCTGCTCGTTACCGGCGAGGCGCAGTTCCAGGCAAACACCGCAGCAGAGACTGCGCTTCGCGTTGGCGCAGACGCTGCGGTCTTCTGGTCCGTGCGCAAGAGCGAGGCAAGCGTATCTGCAAGGCTGCGCTCGCCCCTTGACAAAAAGCTCTCGATAAACCTTGGCGCGGTGCTCGGAGAGGCGGGAAAAATTCTGCAAGGCACAGGAGGCGGGCATCCTTGCGCAGCAGGAGCCTTCGGCAGGAAGAAAGCCGGCATACTGGATGCCGGGAACTATGTGATCAACAGCATAAAGAAGGGATTCCTGTCGGAGGGGAAGACGTAACGCATAAATAGCAAATGATGAGTATTCTAACCACGGGCCCGTAACTCAGTCTGGCTAGAGTGGAAGGCTTTTAACCTTTAAGTCGTGGGTTCAAATCCCACCGGGCCCGCATTCTGACGCCGTGATTGGAAGAAGAAGTCGTTGTACATCGCAAGCCAATGAGCAAATACAGTTTTGTGGCGAGGCATTGCGCAATTGATGCCTGGCAAGACGTAGAAGCCGCGTTACTGCTGCAATAACGCGCAGATGCCCTCAGGAATTGCTATGTAGAAATGACGCCGACTTCTTTGTAGTCGCATCCGTTGTTGTTGTAAAAGAGACAGACGCTAGTGGCGTTCTTGTTGTAGGCAAGCCATATCTGTCCAGGGATGTCTGTGAAGTTGGTATCGACGGATATATTCAGTCCGTAGATTGCACCCGAATGTATAGAACTGTTGCCGACTAAACTGATCGGGCCGACTAAACTGATCGGGGTGCCCAGCGGCACTTCTTGATTTGAGTGGAATGCGCTGATTGAGGTAGCATTGAGGAAGAATGCAAATGTGTTGTCCATTGTTATCCCTGTCGATTGCCCTATTTGTGCTCTAATAAAGCCGTTTGAATAGGATACAATGTTGCAGATGAATCCCGGCTGTGGTATGCACGTCGCGGGTCCATTGCTGCCCGCGGGTCCGTTGCTGCCACTTCCTGGAGCGGTGCCGTATGATGAATTCGGCTCAGACACTATGGCGTACGGCAGCGTATCGACTTCCCCTCCGACAGGAATCCC
>JAMCZF010000045.1 GCA_023485825.1 Candidatus Martarchaeota archaeon | reverse complement strand
GCCAAGCCAGGAGGGGAAGTTGAATCCCCCTTTTCCGCTCTGCAGGCGGACGCATAGCCGATCTGCCATCCTGGCGCGCGGGATAAACTACCTGTGAAAGATATATAAAGTATAAATAAGCACATACTTATTATAATTGGTGCTTTCATGAAGGTAGCATTTGAACCCGTGCCTGGCGAATTCGTCTCCGAGACTGATTTCTTTGATTACAAGGAACCCATTACAGGGGCACTTGCGAAGATAAAGAAGCATGGCGCTGTTGTAGTCACCAAGAACAAGGAGTACTACGGAATGGTGGATAACCGGGCAGTGGTCAGGCACGGCACAAGGATAGGCAAGGATACCGCAATAGGGGGCTTTGCTGTGAGGGTGCCCCTGCTTGACAGCGACACGAGCATAGAGCGTGCGATACACCAGTTCTATACGTCAAGCGCGACGTCGCTCCCCTACCACGAGAACATGAAGATAACCGGCATAGTGAACAGGAGGCAGATGCTCAAGGCCATCCTGTCGCTGCATCTCCTCTCCTCTTACAAGACCAAGGACATAATGTCGACTCCGGTGGTCGCTATAGACTCCGATGCGACTGTGCCCAACGCGCAGTCGATAATGCGGAGGGGCAACCTTAAGCACCTTGTGGTGCTCTCCAACGGAAAGCTGAGCGGGGTGCTTACAAGCAAGCACATACTTGAGAACACCGGAGCTACGCCGTCAAGGCTGCCTGAGCGGCGAAATGTGGAGAAACAAACGGCAAAGGTCGGAGACATAGCAGAGCAGAATGTGCACTCAATAGAGCAGGGCGACAGCGTGGAAAACGCGATACGCTCGCTCGTTGAAAAGAAGATATCGTCGCTTGTTGTGACAAGGTCAGGAAGGCCTGTGGGCATAGTCACAGTGCGCGACATATTCGAGGCCGTGAGCGCAGGCTCCTCAGACCTGGGGGAGGATATAATCATATCGGGCCTTGATGATTACACCAGGGAATTCCGCGAAGACATACGCGCAGAGCTCGAACGCCTGGAGAACAGGATAAACCGGTTCCACAAGCTGGGTGTGGAAAGCATGACGTTCAACATAAAGCGGCACAGGGCTAAGAACTACGAGATGAAGCTAAGGGTCTGGCTGACCAGGCGCGGCGTGGTGTCGTCTTCAGCTGCGGGCTTCAGCCTGGAAGGCACCATGCGCAACCTGACAGACAATGTGTACAATTCAATAAAGGAGAAGAAGGAAGTGGTGTACGCACACCAAAAACGCGATGCTAGTGAGGAAGCTTATGGGGAGCAATAAAGCCGGGATCGCACAACAAGGCCCCAGCAGCATGCTGCAGTCCAGCTTCGAGCTCCTCATCACGCTCTCGCTGGGGCTTGTGATACTCTTCCCGCTGGTTGTCATAGCCTTCATACAGCTCTCCAATGCCAACATATCGGTGTCATCAATACAGGCGCAGCAGGCCGCAAGCAAGCTCGCCAGCGTGGTGTCCTTGGTTGGTGCTGAAGGGCCCCCGGCAAAGCAGTTCGTGCAGATACAGATGCCTCCCGGCGTAGAGAACACATATATCGGCACCAACACCGACGGGATAGGCCACTCCATAACGTTCATCATCAGCACCTCTGCCGGGCCTTCGTATGTGAGCCAGTACGTTTCGGTGAACGTCAGCGGAAACCTTGGTGGGATAATCAACCCTGGGACGTATATAGTGAACGTGAGCGCACAGGCGCAGTGCCCTGCCAATGCGCTGTTCTCATGCGTTTACGTGGTCCCGGTGAGCTGAAGGTGTCGCTATGGCAAATGCGCAGATAGCTCTCGAGTTCATCATAATATTTTCGCTCATTGTAATAATATTCCTGCTGTTCTTCGGCCTTATAATAACCCAGCGCGCATCAGTCCTGAACCAGCAGGGATTCTCGCAGCTGCAGCTCATAGCCCAGGATATAGCCCAGCAGATAAATCTTGCGTCGTCTGCAGGTTCGGGCTACTACTCCAACACGTCGCTGTACAGCAGCATAGGCCTTCCAATATCCGGCATAAACATCAGTTCCTCAGGTCTTGTCACAGTGACTGCGACCCTTGGCACGCAGAACTCCATGGCGCTCGCCTATTCAAAGTCAAGGGGCATACTCCCCAACGGATACCTGAGCGCAAACTTCATAGCCGTGCAGAATTACCTCGGCAGCATATGCGTGGACTTCCAATGCCTGAATCTTACTGACCAGGTAAGCTCTGTGCAGCTTTCTTCCACGCCAGCGGCCGCAGGCGCCACTTCAGGCTATCTCCTCCAGGCCAAGGCCATAGGCGCTACTGGAAACACCGTGGCAAACGTGCTGATAGGATTCCAGGCAACTCTCGGAAACTTTACAAGCGCAGGCGGCACGCGCTGGTTCGTAAACTACACCAATGCGAACGGCATAGCATCCGCATTCATCTACCAGGCCGGGCCGAGCGGCCTGTCCCGCGTGACGGCAACAGCATTCTACCAGGCGAACGGCATCGCAAACAACCTGACGGGCTGGTGGCCCCTGAACCTGGGCGCAGGAAGCCACGCATATGACATAAGCAATGGCAACAACCTCGGCGTCATGTCCAATGCGTCGTACGCAGCGCCTGCGTTCGCGGCGAAGTTTAATCAGGATTCGTACATGGCAACGCGTCCCGAGGCGAGTTCCGCGACAACCCTTACCATAGGCGCATGGGTCTATCCTACATCATATACTGCAAACCAGGCGTTAGTCGGGCAGGGCGACGCAGGCACGGGCTCTTGGGAGCTTTTCCAGAATGGCACCAAGTACACGTTCAGGATATACGGTGTGGGCACGGTCTCGTTCGGCTCCGTGTATGTGAACAGGTGGTCGCATGTCGCAGTAACATACAGCTCAGGAACTACAAACGCATTCATCAACGGCGCCCCTTCGGGCAACTTTATTCTCGGCTCCACGCTGCTCGCCAACCGTCCGTTGTACATCGGTTATTCCAACAACGACATAACCTCGTCTTATTTCTCGGGAATGGTGTCGAACCTGCAGGTTTACAACACTGTCCTGTCGCAGAATTCCATTTCTGACCTCTACGCCCTCGGCGTGTCATCGCCGCCGGTGGGGGGCTCAACGCTGCTCGGGTGGTGGCCCCTTGAAGGCAGCGGAAAAGACTATAGCCAAAACGCGAACAACGCTGTGCCATACGGAAGTGTGGCGTTCGCAAACCCGAACCTTAATGCATCGGCAGCTGTAAACGCGAGCTCAGGGTACGCGGCCTCATTTAGCGGCACAGGCAGCTATGCATCCTTAGGGAACAGCATCACGCTAAGCCCAGAGGCGGGAGCCGACGGCAACATGACCCTGTGCACTTGGTACAATGTGACCTCGCTTACAGGCTACTATGGGCCTCTCTTAAAGGGCGAGAGCGCGCCAAGCAATGGAAACGCGTGGGAGTATACGCTGGATCAGGGCGGGAGCGCCCAGGGCTTCACGGTATGGACTCCTGCAGGCGGAGACATAGCCTCTTATTATACCGGCTCACAGCCAAACGCAGACAAATGGTATTTTGCATGCTTTACATATAACTACGCTGCCCAGAAATCCTATTATTACTTAAATGGGGTGCAGTATACGGCCAGCATCACCTCGGGCAACGGCCCCGCATCCGCCGGCACGGGCAACCTCGTAATAGGTTCCGGTGAAAACGGCAACTCGAACGTAATCCTTGCAGACCTTCAGATATACAACAACTCTTTATCGCAAAGCCAGATACTGCAACTCTACAATGAAGGCCAGCAGGGTTTTCCCATTCAGAACAGCCACCTCGTTGGCTGGTGGCCCCTTGAAGGCAGCGCCAACGACAGCGCAGCGAGCCAGATTGCGAGCACGTCCACCAACGTCGCTTACAAGCAGTACCAGTTCTCAAGGAAGGACACTGTCCAGTACTCGCTGTCAGGCTATGGGGCAAACCTCAACGGCGCAGGGAACATACTCATCCCGAACAACGTGATCGTGGGCAGCAACACCTTGTCCCTGCTCGCGTGGCTGCGTCCCTCGCAGTACATAAACGGCGTAGAGGGCATTGCCGGGTTCAACGGCGCGTCCAGCGGGTTCTACATGAACGCCACGAAAGGCGCGTACGGAACCGCGAACGTGGTGTTCGGCGTAGACATCGGAGGCTCATGGAAGATCGCGACCGCGGCCAACGCGTTCCCGAACCCTGATGCGTGGTACGGCGTGGCAGGGGTGTACAACGGCTCCGATGTCAACATATACGTCGGCGGATCGCTCCACGGCAGCGTTCCGGCATCAGGCGCGATAACACTACCTGACAACGCGATAACACTGGGGGGCACGTCCGGCCACTACTTCAATGGAACGATAGCTGATGTGCAGGTATACAAGACCGCCCTAAACTCAAACCAGATAAGCCTGCTTTACAATGTCGGCATGCCTGCCAGCGCCTCCCTCAATATACCGATATGGAGCACATGAGCGGCCCTTGCCTTTTTACTGAACTGCCCCCTCCTTTGCTTCCTTGTTCCCGTTCTTCCTGTCCTTGATTATGGCTATGTCCGCGAGGCTCACCTCAACGGGCTTCGGGGCTTCCTGCTTCTTGCGTTCCCTGTCCCTGTGCTCCACGCTCCTGCGCATCCTCTCGCCGTTGAGCTTGCGCAGCTCGCCATAAAGCGAGTCCAGGCTCTTCTCTATCCCCTCCAGAGACTTGCTCGACTCCTCAAGGCCCTTTGTGAGTTCGGCAATGTCGCCCTCGACGAACTCCGCCTTCCTGCGCATCCTGTAGCTCTGTATCGCCTCGTTGAGCTCCTCGTCTATCTTGCTTTTCTTGCGTATAAGTTCCCTCTCGGCGTCAAGGGTGTACGCCTCGGTCGATATCCTGAACTCGAGGTTTTCCTTGCGCCTGCGCAGGTAGCCTATGTTCTTCGTTGTCTTTTTGCCCTCGGCAACTAGCCTGGCCGTCGCCTCCTTCTCTGCCTGCTTGTACGCGAGCCTGCGCTTCATGCGGCGCACGTCAGCTATCAGGGCTCCCTTCCTGCGCCGCTGCTCCTCTATCTCCTTCGCTAGCTCCTTCTGGCGTTCGGATGCGCCCTCTGGCAGTTTAACAGAGTAGTCGAACTGCTTCCTCGCATGCTCGACATGCTGCTCCCCGGCCTTCTGCTCCGCCGCGTGCGCATGGCGCTGCTCCTCATGTTTCTCCTCGGGAGCCCGCTCCCCCGTGTCTCCTGCTGCCTTCTCCTTCTTCTCGTCCAGAATATCTCCTGCTATATGCGTTAATCAAAGCCCTATCTACAATACCGATCTGTAAACGTCAATTAATTTGTCAGTGACCTTTTCGGGCGAAAACATCTCCGCCGTCTCAACGGCTCCGTGTTTATATGCTCCTGCATTATTTAAAACCTTTTCTATCTTCCTCGAGCACTGCGCATAATCCCCTGCACGGAACTTCTCCCCATTGATGCCGTTCTTTATGAGGTCCTTTAGCGCTAGGTAATCTGCTCCTATGACGGGCTTTCCGGACGCCATGGCCTCGAGCGCCACTATGCCCTGTGTCTCGAACGTTGACGGCATGCAGAAGGCGTCGCACGAGGCGTAAGCCGCAGGGAGGTCCTCCTGGGCCACGAACCCCGTGAAGATGGTGTTGTTGAGTCCGAGCCTCCGGGCCATCGCCCTGTAGCGCGCTTCTGCGGGGCCTGTGCCGCCTATCACGAACCGTATCCCCTTTCCGCGGAGCATCCTTGCAGACCTTAGCATGACCTCGAGTTTCTTCTCGTAGCTGAGCCTGCCCACATACAATACAACCCTCTCACTGTCCCTTATGCCGAGCCTTTCCCTGAATGCGGCTCCAGACACCTTCCTGTTGAATGTCTTCCTGTCGACCATGTTCGGTACCACAGACACGCCCTCTATGCCCCGCTTTACCAGCATCCTTGCCACTGTTTCAGACGGAGCAACAGTGGCGTTGCACCTCTTGTAGAAGAACGACACATACGTCTGCATGCCTCTCGTTGTCAGTTTCTTGAGCTGCTTGTTGTTGGGGTAATAGTCGTTCACCACGGCTTTGTTGTCCACAAGCGTGTGGAATGAGCCGACAATCGGCAGCCTGGAGAGCTTCGCATTTATCAATCCCGACAGGCCCATGGTGAACGGGGTGTGTGAGTGTATTATGTCGGTGCCGACGCTGTTGAGCTTCATTATTGAGTAGTAGGGAAAAAGTGCCACGCTGTACTGCGGATACGGCCTGAAGCCCACGCCAGGATACAAAAAGACCCTCTCGTCCCTGCTCGTCCTGCGCCCGAACCTGGTGCTTGCGAATATGTATACCTTGTGGCCCCTGCGCTCGAGCTGTTTCCTGAAGCCGTTTATGGACGTGACCACGCCATCGACCGCGGGCTCGTAGGTATCGGTGTAGAAGGCTATATTGAGCTTCATGGTCTTACTCTGTTGCAGAACGTATTCCGAGGCAAGTGTCTAAATAGTTATCGCTTCCCCTCCCGCCTGCTTTATCTTGTCTACTGCTTTTTTAGAGAACGCGCTGGCCCTGACAGACAATGCCCTGTCTAGCGCGCCGCTGCTCAATACCTTGTATCCCTTCAGCTCAATGGTCTTTCCATCATGCCCCGCGGCCATGGCCGATAGCGCTCCAATGCTGGTTTCCTTGAGCCTAGATGAATTCCAGTTGGTGAATCCCTTCTTGCCCAGAAGTCCCTCCCCGGTTATGACCGCACGGGTGAACTTGTGCTTCCTTCCCCCCTTCCCGACTCCGCCCCTGCTGCCCTTGCCGCGCCTGTTCTTTATGTTGCCCGCGCCCCAGCTTCTCCTGCCCAGGTACTTCCTGCTTTGCTTCTTCGAGCGCACCACCATGCAAATACCCTATAGCATCCTGTTTATGAGCTCTTCCATCTCCCTGCCCCTGTATCCCAGGGCGCCTCCTGCGCTGTAGCCCCTCTTTGTGCTTTCGTAGCCGCGCCTTGGCGGATGCATCCGCAACGGCCCGTCGACCAATGAACCCAGGCTCTTCTTGCCTTCGTTGACCTGCTTCAGGTCCTCCTGGCTGAGCTTTACCCCCTTGCGCTCCAGCAGCGAGCTGAGCGTGCTCCCGCTTATCTCGCCGTACGTAATGAAGTCATTGCACTTGCGTATCATGCCTATGTTGGACTTGCTCCCGTAAAGCACCGCAAGGTTGTTTACGTACCTCAGGTTCAGCCTCTTCAGGGTCTCGGATATGCTCTGCCTGACTCCGACCCTGCCTCTGACCCTTACCACCGCCAACAACTTATTCTCGATATCGGCCTTCATGAAAAACACGCTCCTGCGCTCTGGCATGGTGTAAAAAGCACACAGTATATGTTGAATAAGCTATTTAGCCTTTGCCTTTGCCGCCATTAACCTTCCACTGTGCCGGCGCCGCGCGCCGCACATGCCACTGCACGCACGCTTTTATAGATAGCGGCTATATAATAAACATTATCCTGGGTGTTGCTCAAATGAGATTTGCCCTGCTCGCGCTCATGCCATTGGCGCTCCTCATGGTCCCGAGCACATATGCGTATTACAGCATAACCTATGTCAATACCACCATTACCCTCAACAGCAACACCAGGATAATGTTTA
>JAMCZF010000039.1 GCA_023485825.1 Candidatus Martarchaeota archaeon | reverse complement strand
AGCACGAACTCCTTGCCGATGGATCCGGCGGCGTTGAGTGCCTTTTTGCCCTCGAAAACGAGCTGCGTCGTGCCGTACCTGTCGGCGAGGTCGATGAACAGCTTGCCCCCGTGATTGCGCATGTACCTGCACCAGCCGTAGAGTTCTGCCTTCTTGCCTACGTGGCTCTCGTCCAGTGAACCGCAGTTGAACTCCATGGCCGCACCATAAGGATTGGAAGAATATGCAAAAGAAGGCATAAAGGCTTTGCGTACGGCGCTGCGGGGTGTGTATATCTACGCTATTCAAGCTCCTTGAGTATCCTTTCCAGACGTTCAGAAACAGCCCTCGGATTCGATTTATACTTCTTGATAACGGCGCCGACCACGAAGTTGAATGCCTTCGGGTTCTTCCCGAGCTCCTTGAGTAGCTTGCTGTTCTCCCCGATGAGCCTCTTTATCTCGTTGTCTATCTCCTCGTCGCTTGCGCCTGCGTGAACCTCTACGCTCTTGCCGGCCTCTATCCTGAGCATCATCTCCTTGTCCGGATAGGCGCCCTTCTCGACGATCTCAACGACCCTCTCGAACACCGAAGGGTCTGCCTTCTTGGAGGCGTACCTCTGCAGCAGCTCTACGGCAGTTATCAGCGCCTTCATGCCATGCCTGTCCTTTGCCGAGTCTATCAATGCAAGGTTGCCGCTATTGAACATTATCAGCTCGCGCAGGGCGGAATCCTTGACCCCATACCTCTTTGAGTATTCCTTCGCGATCTTGCTTGCGTATACGGGCTTGGCGATCCTTATGCCAGTTGTTTTGTAGGAGGCAAGATCTGGGTCGAATATGAAGCCGTATTCCTCGTCGCTTTCCTTCTCCCTTGAAGGCGCGGTCTTCATGTCCTTCTCGACATAGGACCTTGTCTCCTGGACGACTCCCTGCTTTGCCTTCACAAGCTTCTCCTGCCTCTGCACTTCATATCTCGCGGCGTCGAGAAGGTTTTTCATCCCGGTCACGTTCTTCACCTCGACACGCGACCCTGAGACAGATATGTTGAGATCCACCTTCAGCTCGCGGTCTATGTCAATGCCGAGGTAGTAGAGTATGCTCTTCAGCTCTGTAATGAACATCCGCAGCTCTTCCTCGTTGCCTATCTCAGGTTCTGTGACAATCTCAACAAGCGGCACTCCGGACCTGTTGAAGTCTATAAGCGTGTAGTCATCCTGGCGTATTACCTTTGCGGGGTCCTCCTCAAGCTGCACCCGGCGTATGCCTATCCTCTTTCCGGACTCGATTGTAATCTCGCCGGCGGCACCGACCGGTTCGTCCTTCTGGGTTATCTGGAAGTTCTTAGGCAGGTCCGGATAGAAGTACACCTTCCTGGCAAACGAGGTTGACTCAGGAACCCTGCACTTCAGCGCGTTGGCTATGCTTACGGATATGGCAAGGGCATTTCTGTTCAGCGTCGGCTTTGAGCCCGGCATGCCGGTGCATGTTGGGCATATCGCCGTGTTTGGTTCGCTTGCGTCTGTTCTGCAGGAACAGAACAGCTTTGAACGCGTGGGGAGCGCAACATGTATCTCAAGGCCTATCCGCATCACAGTTCACCTATATTGTACTTGAATTTGTAGTCGAAGTGCCTCTCCCATTCCTCTACAATACCGAGTACTGCATGGTCCCCCCAGTGGCCGGCGACGAGCTGCGCGGCAAGGGGCATGCCCTTGTGGTAAGCGTATGGGAATGAGACATGCGGCAGGCCGCAGAGATTGGGCGGTATCGTCATCACGTCCATCTTGTAGTTCTCCAGAGCGGTAAGCTCCTTTACCTCCTCAAACGTGGGCACCTTTATCGGCATGACTGGGGAGAGGATGAACCCGTCCTGCAGAGCCTTCCCCAGTTCCTTGATCAAAAGCCTGCGCACCTTTAGCGCCTTCGAGTAGTACTCGTCGCGCACGCTGGCGCTCCTGACGAATGTGCCGAGGACTATCCTGCGCTTTGCTTCGAGGCCGAACCTCTCCCTCGCATTCGTGAAGAACTGGTTGTAATGCTGCGTGAAGTCCTCATTCCTGTATCCGTACTTGAAGCCCGAGTATCTCGCAAGGTTCGTTGATGCTTCTGCCATGGCTATGGTGTAGTATGCGGGGATGGCCTTGTCTATGAACGGTATGCTCCTGTGGACGGTCTTGTAGCCCATGCCCTCCAGCTTTTCCACGAGCCTTGCGAATCCCGATTCCACGTCCTCGTCGATGCCTTTGGTGAGCTGGTCGGGGAGTATTATCTTCTTGCTTACCTCACGCCGGTACTCCCCCTCTATTGAGGTGGTGTCTTTCGCGTCCGCGCCCCTCACCTTGTCGAACACCGACCTAACATCATCAGCATGCCTCGCCATTATCCCGATCTTGTCGAGCGAGTTTGCATAGTCTATGAGGCCGTACCTCGACAGCGCGCCGTACGTTGGAGTGAACCCAACTACGCCGCAGAACGCAGCTGGCGTAGATATCGAGCCGCCGGTGGACTCGGCTATCGCCACGTGGTACTTGAGTATAGATGTTGCTACGGCAGCGCCGCTGCTGCTGCCTCCTGCAACATAGCGTACGTCGAAAGGGTTCCTGGCGGGCTTCGTGGAATTAAGCCCAAATGAGCCGAAGCCGAACTCGTCCATGTTGGTCTTGCCGATGAATGAAAATCCGCTGTCCAGCATGCGCTGCACTACTGTCGCGTTGAAGGCCGGGATGTATCCCTCGAGCATCCTTGATGATGCCGTTGTCTCTATGCCTTTTACGCAGATGTTGTCCTTGACGCTGAACGGCATGCCGCTTCCAAGCGAATCCGCTATGTTGTTGAACGCATTGAGCTCTTCGTTGAGCTTCGAGAGCTCCTTAAGCATTTTGCCGGTATAGCCGCTGGGCTTCTCCTTTTCAAGGAACTCGGTTATGCTGCTCATATGTTCGGACCCACAACGTAGAAGCGGTATGTCTTCGCATTCTTCAGTATGATGCCGATGTCGGGGAATTCCGAGGGGGCGTCTTCGCGCAGCTTTTCCCCTACTGCAACGGGATGGTATGCCTCTATTACGCCATTTGTATCGACGCTTTCTAGGCTGTTAAAATACTCGAGCACTTCATCTACATCCCTCTTTATCGCTGCCCTTTCGCTCTCTCTTAGATGTATACGGCATATGCTCAGGAGCCTGCTGAACTCTTTGTCGTCCATGTAAACCATGCATGGCGCGCTTGACGCACGCTATGCTAAGCATTAGTGATTACCCACTTTTAAGCTTTCTGTTTTGGTGCCGTTGGGCAGGCCGCGCAGCACATTCCCGAATATGTTTGCCGCGCTGCATGCAAGGGCAGGCGCCCTCTGGAGCTGCATGAACTGCAGGGCTTCCTTGTTGCGTATGAACATCCTCTTCGCTTCCAGGGGATCTGTGTTTTTCCCGGCCTGGCAGCCCAACGTATATCTGAGATTTTCAAGGTCGAAGAACGGTGCCGCGGACCCTATGGCTGCGCCGAGCTTCACCGCCGCGTATGCGGCGTCATATGCTCCGCGTTCACTCGCATTCACATAGCTCTGCGATATTACTACCGCCTTCCTTTTCGCTACATCGCGCACGACGGCATGCAGGTGCACGGGAAGCGCGCCCGATGCGCCCGGCTTTATAACCACCCCGTCCTTTCCCTTCGCCTGCTCAGCCAGCGTAGCCCTCTCTATGGCCATCGAGTTTAGCATAACCACATTAGAGTTGTACTTCATGTCAAGGCCCGGCAGGGCGTGCGGAGACCTTATGCCAGGCTGCTGCCTGACGTATTCTATCATGTAATCCTCTATGTAGGCGACTGGCCCGTATACGCTTTCGAAGGTCTGCGGCCCGAGCTGCGGGTCAACATATTCGAATACGCCGGCGCTGTCGAGCACCTGGCCGTTCGACACGACGAACACGCCGCAGACTCCGTCGCGGGTGAAGACTATTGCGTTGTGAATGTTTGCGCAGGCTTCACTGTATTCGTCTGCAGGGTTTTTTCGCACACCGGTAATCGTTATGGCGCCGAGCGGATTGTGCATCCACAGCGCGAGGTCGTGTGCAGTTATGGCGAGCGAGTCGGTGTCATGCGTTATGATTATGCCGTCATGGCTTAGAAGGAGGTCGTGCGCCTTTTTGGCGAGGGACATCCTGTCGTCCGCTGTTATGTGCATGCCGACCTTGTCGAATAGGCTGATTACCCTGATGGCCGTGCCGTCGTTTCCCGAAACGAATATGCCGTCCCTTTCCGTGTACCCCAGTCGGCCCAGAAGCCCCTCTATCGCAATGCCATTTTTCTTCGCGTCCCCGCTGTGGCTGCCGCTGTATATGCTTCCGCCTGCGGTGATTATGGCTATGGACTTCTCCGGTGGCATGCTTACACTCTCTGCCGTCCCACACCGCGGCAAATAGCGCATAAGTATTGCGGTATTCACATTCATATATCTTTGCTGGGCGCGAGCCGGGCGTGCTACAATGACGCATCGGATCTGGAGAGAAGGAGCTCGCTGCTGAGGCGCTCTATCTGCGTGCGGGCGACATCCTGCTTCTTCCTGAATTCCGGCACAAGCGAATTCGCGAAGCGCATCGGAACCGTTGAGTCGTATATCTCAAGCATCAGGTCGTAGCACTTCTCCGCCTTCGCTCTTTCGTTCTTCCTGAGACGGTCGGTTGAGTAGCGCTTGAGTTCTCCGACAGAGTCCAGCAGGCCGAGCAGGTAAGACACGCAATTGGCGTCCAGCTCCTCCATGGAGGGGATCCTCGACTCGTTGACCATGACGCTTAGCGCACATGCTTCCACGTACTCCTGATGCGCTTGAATGGAGTTGTACTCGAATCCCTTGTCTATCTTTTGAAGCTTCTTCGCGCTTGCCCTCAAGTCTTCAAGTGCCTTTGCAGCGCCCCTCTTGTCATCTGCGTGTATGAACGTTATTGCCTTTCCGGCCTGCCTGACCACCTCCCTAGAGAGGTCCATGACATTGTCCTTTGCTTCCTGCAAGGCAAGCAGCTCCTTTTCTATCTCGTCAATCCCGCTTATCATTTTCTCACACCGATCTTGTTCCTTCTGCCGAACTCGAAAATGTACTGTTGCGCATAGCCTGCGTGCTTCCCCCATCTCTCGTTGGCGAAATCATGTATGCTTGCTGCCTTCTGCCCCTTTCCGTTGAAGTATACCTCTTCAACCACCCGCTTTATCCAGACGTCTACCGGGAATGCCTCGTGCTTCCCATAGCCGAACAGAAGGATGCAGTCGGCCACCTTGTCCCCTACGCCGCCGATTCCCATGAGCCGCTTTTTTAACTCATCATATTCGAGGCCGTGCATGCTTGAGAGCTCGGGGTTCTCCGCAAAAACATGCGCGGCGTTTTTTATGTATCGTGCGCGGAATCCTGCGCCGCATGCCATGAGATCTGCCACGCTCGCATTCGATATGGCCTCTGGCGACGGAAACAGGCGCGCCTCTACGCCGTCAGTTTCTATGTCGTCGCCAAACCTGTGCACCATGCTCCTGATTGTGCCGCGTATCCTCTTCATGTTGTTGAATTGCGACACAATGAAACACAGGGCGGCCTCCCAGGGCCTGTTCTCTGTAACCCTCATGCCGTAAAGCGAGCTTACGGCGCTTTCCATGAAGCTGTCTGTCCTTATGCGCGAGTATATCTGATGCATGTCATGCGACAGCCCGAATCTAGTGGTTATCTCATCCCTTGCCGAGCGCCATGTGTAGCCTCCGGTGAACGAGTACTGCAGGCTGCTGGGCCGCGCCCTCTCCCTTCTGATCTTTATGACGCCCTTGTCAGTCGCATACTCGAGGCGCTCGGCTCCGTCGTCAAGCGCGTAGCCGGCATGGAACGTGAGCGGCTGGCCGCTCTCCACGCTGGCGCGTATGTTAAGGTCATTGACATTTGGAATGGTGTGGAACTGCACATCTGCGCCCGCGCCCGTCATTTTATATCGCCGGCCTTCTTGCGGACCTGCTTCGCCGTGTCGCGGTCCCGCACTGTCACAGTCCCATCGTCAAGGCTTTGGAAGTCCACGGTTATGGCGTACGGAACCCCTATCTCGTCCGACTTGGCATAGCGCTTGCCGATGCTTCCTGATGCAGAATAATAGGATGCTACCCCTCTTTCCGACAGCCCGGCCTGCAGCCTTGCGGCCATATCCTCCAGCTTCGCGTCCTTCTGCAGTGGTAACACCGCATACTTGTACGGCGCAACGCTCTCGCTGAGCCTCAGCCACTCCCAGCCGCGGTCCCTGCCCTCCTGCGCCGCGGTGTCGAGAAGGGATATGAACAGGCGGTCGAGGCCTATACTCGCCTCTACGACGTGCGGCGTTATCTTTTTGCCGTCGCCAAGCACCGCTATCTCCTTGCCGGACTGCTTCGCATGCTGCGACAGATCCCAGTCTGCCCTGTAAGCGTTGCCAGACACCTCTATCCAGCCGTATGAGGTGCTTATCTCCAAATCAACGTTGCCCTTTGAGTAGTGCGGCAGCTCCTCCCTCTCAACCTCCCTGAACCTGTACAGGTTCTTTGGTATCCCGATTGTGTCAAGAAGCCTCGCTTCCATGTAAACGCACATCGCAAAGAGCTTGTTAGGTATCTGTCCGTTTTTGAGCAGGGCGCGCAGCGTTTCCCTTGACTCCCTGCCGCCGCGGTAGACGAAGCTTATCTCCTCGGAGAGGAGTGCATCCAGATCAACGGCATTGAATCTTTTCTGCTCGGCGCCGGGGTCGAAGAATATCTCTGTCTCCATCTGGTGGAACTCACGCATGCGGAC
This sequence comes from Candidatus Martarchaeota archaeon, assembly GCA_023485825.1. Taxonomy (GTDB): domain Archaea; phylum Micrarchaeota; class Micrarchaeia; order Micrarchaeales; family CABMGC01; genus JAJZOD01. The sequence goes on along the minus strand of JAMCZF010000039.1, from coordinate 834 downwards.
TAGCTGCTGCCTGGGCGATATCTCGTTCCTGTAGGCCTTGCCCGACTGCGCTATCGCCGTAGGAAGCCTCAACCCGTAAATCCTGAAGATGTTCTTGAAGTCGACGAATATTCCCTGGGCGGTCTCTGGCCTCAGGTAAGCGACATTGTCTGGGCCGTGGCCGAGGTGCGTCCTGAACATCAGGTTGACATCTTCTATCCCGTGCAGCTCCCCGCCGCACCGCTGGCAGCGTATCTTGTATTCATCAATCTTTGCCTGCATGTCCTTCTTGTCGAACTTCTTCAACGCGGCGAGCCCCGCGGCGTCGTGCTTCTTCTCATAGTGCTCCTCGAGAAGCTTGTCCGCCCTGAATGAGCTCTTGCATGTCTTGCAGTCTATTACCGGGTCTGTGAAAGTGGAAACGTGCCCGCTCGCCTTGAGGACTATCTCTGGCACTATGTCGGTCGTCTGTATCTCCGTAGCGCCTATGCCGTTTACAAATATGTTGCGCCATGCGCCCTCGATGCCCCTCAATATGCGGAGCCCTATGGCGCCATAATCGTAGAAACCGCTTGAGGCGTTGTACAGATCAAACGCAGGGTAGAATATGCCCCTGCGTTCTATTATTGAGTATGCCTTGTTCTCCTTTTTGCTTTCAGGCATTTTTACACCGTTTAGCTTGCGCTTGAAAAGCCAATAGTAATCAACCGACAAGCTATTTATATATGAATTTTGTTTATTTTGGAGTCCTATGACATAAGGGGTTTCACCCCTTATAAACCCCACGCACGGGCGGGTCCTCTCCGCCGGCGAAGCCGGCGGTATCCCCGCCCGCATAAGGTACTTCCGCGAGCG
>JAMCZF010000033.1 GCA_023485825.1 Candidatus Martarchaeota archaeon | reverse complement strand
CTCCTGTGACTCCATTGTACGGCACATTCGTTATAGTGTACAGCGCGCCGTTGTACATGGTGCTGCTGCTTGGCGCAACAGCATTGGCGCCGGCCCAGTACGCTGCGGTGCTTGGCGCCGCCATCTGCGTCTGGTTCAGGAACGCCATCTTTACATTATACCAGGTCTGGCCCGTGGCCTGCCCGACGGTCGCGCTTAATCCCCCTATGCCATTGAACGCCGTTATCTTGCACTGGAAGCCGGACTGCGCTATACATGCACTAGGCAGAGTGCTTCCGTTGAACACTCCGAGCGCGAACAGCGCCGCGAGCACCACCGCAATGACAAGGATTGCCCATCCGTATGTCATCAAGTACTCCATTGCGCTTTGCGCTCTTCCGACTCTGGTCACATTGCCACTTTTCATCAAGTCCATAATATCACTCAACACACTTGAGTAAACTACAATACAAAACTATTTAAAGCTTGTCGTGGTGTGCCGCTATGGCGGCTTGGCAAATCCCTCGCGGGATGCCACTAAAATCCCATGGGTACGGATTCCGACTGTAAAATTTGCGATTGCTCCGGATTACTGGAATTGTCAAATGTCAGGTTCCTACGCCGCTACAATCCCATGAAATACCAGACCCACGGCAGTATAAGCATTATGAATATTATGGCAACAATCCAGGTCAGCGCCTTCAGGATCTTCCTGCTCCTTATGGAGTTCCTGTAGATTCTCCATCCGTCAACCCCTATGGGGAGCGGGACCAGGTTGAAGATGCCCACGAAGAAATTGAGCGCGAAGGCGAGAACTACGAACTCGTACAGGAAGTTGGCAACGGCGTAGTAAGCGCCGCTCCGGGTTACGCTCTCAAGAGCCGGCGACACCCCTATCTTGCCGCTCGGGTTTGCCCTTATGCCGTATGTGCCGTTGCTTGTCTGCACCGTGACTATGGTATTAGGCGCGTCTCCGGCAGCAGCTGCCTGGAGCGAGTCCATGCCAGTTACATTGTGCCCGTTCCATGCGGCAATGACAGAGCCCGGTGTAAGCACATTGTACGCGGGGTACCCCGGAGAGACTGCGCCTATTACGACTTCTGTCCTGTATAGTCCGGGCGCTACATAGCTCATCATGAGGAAGGCTGGAACAAAGAACACAAGAGCGAACAGGAAGTTGGCCATCACGCCTGCGACAAGCACCTTGTTCTGGTGCTCTATGCTCAGCTGCCTCATCTCCTTCTCGCCGGCATCTGCGAAACCCCCCACAGGGATGACCCCGAAGATTATGAGGCCGACCCTTTTCACCTTCTTCCTGTACGCTGTGAACAGAATGCCGTGCGAGAACTCGTGGACTATCAGCGTCACAGCCAGGGCAAGTATTCCGGCAAGCAGGGGTATGTCGATTCCGGGAAGCACAGGCTCAATCGTGTATGGGATCTGGTTGCTCAGTATTGTGGTATTGATCACATGCGACACAACTGCGGTGCCAGTGAACGAGAGCACGCTGTATGCTATCGATGCCGCCGCGTATCCCAGAAGCGCCACTACAAACAAGGCGAAGCCTCCTGCGAAAAGGCTCACGAGCTCGAGCACGAAGAGGTAGCTCAGCTGCGGCAGCTGCAGTTGAATTGAAGACAAGTGTACATGTAGCCCAGGTATGGTTATGAAGTTGAGAAGCAGGCCGGTGAACGGAAGGACTATGAAGAGAAGCAAGGCCAGCGCGACCATGCCTGTGGCCAGCGCCTTCCACCCTATCTGCTTCCTGAAGAGCACATATGACAGCGCGCCGAAGCTTATCACAAGGCCGACCTGCGCGAAGAAGTCCCAGGCCCTGGGCCGGCTGCGCGCAAGCCATTCTATCACTCCGACGCCTCTCCTGCTCCCTATTATGAACATGCCCCCATACGCATCTTCCTTGCCAAGTCCGTTCACGCGCACTATCACGCTGCCTATTATCCACAGCGCAATTATGGCAACCGCGAACTTCATGCCTACGATCCAATTGCCTGTCCCCGGGTTCCAGTAGTAAAGGAGCGCTATAATCAGGAATGCGATCGGCACAAGCGCCGCGGTCATGGCGGCGCGGTGCCTGAGCTTGCTTTTTTTGGATCTCTCTGCTGTCATATGCATATGTTGGTCTGCTATACCTATTTATAGATTGTCTGGGCAATTTACAATGGCAAAGAAGGAGGTGTCTGCATGTATGATTGCGAGATATGTGGTAGGAAGACTGACACATTGTACATAATAGATGTCGAGGGCGCAGAGATGACCGCATGCGCGAAGTGTTCCGCGGGGAAGAACATCGTCGACACCATAACTCAGGATGCCGGCCAGGCCAGGAAGCAGGGCCCCTTGCAGGCGGAGGATGCCCCGATAGCAGAGGAGCTTGCGGAGGATTTCGGCGACATGATACGCATGGCCAGGGAAAAGATGGGGCTCCCCCTCAGCGTTCTCGCGGAGCGCATAAACGAGAAGGAGAGCACGCTGAACAGGGTAGAGCACGGGCGCATGCTCCCGCCGGCGCAGCTGATCAAGAAGCTCGAGAAGCAGCTGGGCATAAAGCTGACGGCCGTGCCGGAGCAGCTGCCGAAGACCAACGCGAGGCCGGGAAGCGAGCCCGTCACTCTCGGCGATGCGGCAGGCCTGAAGTAACCGCTGGTGCGCATGGCAGTAGAGATAGGCAAGCTCGTTTCAGAGGTCAAGGAACGGATAGAGCTTGACGAGCTGTCAGGCAAGACCATAGCAATAGACGCGTACAACACGATATACCAGTTCCTTTCAATAATACGCCAGCCCGACGGCACGCCGCTGACCGACAGCAAGGGAAGGGTCACGAGCCATCTGTCCGGCCTATTCCACAGGTCCATGAACCTGCTGGAGGCGCGCATCCAGCCCGTGTTTGTCTTCGACGGGATTCCGTCCGCGCTAAAGCAGCGGGCCCTCGAGGCGAGGATGCACAGGCGCGACGAGGCAAGGAGGCATTGGAGCGAGGCCCTTGAGAAGGGCATGGTGGAGGAGGCCAGGACATACGCCATGGCGAGCACAAGGATAGACAGGGATATAGTCGACAGCTCAAAGGAACTGCTGGGCATGATGGGAATACCCTGGATCCAGGCGCCCGGCGAAGGCGAGGCGCAGTCCGCCAGGATGACCCGGGACGGAATCGTGTATGCGTCGGCGAGCCAGGACTACGATTCGTTCCTGCTTGGGGCTACGACCGTCATAAGGAACCTTGCGATATCCGGAAGGAGGAAGCTTCCTGGCCGAAATGTATACGTTAACGTTAGCATAGAGCGGGCATGCACAGGCGACCTTCTCAAGAAGCTCGGGATAGACCAGCGCATGCTCATAATGCTCGGCGCTCTTGTGGGCACAGACTTCAACACAGGCGTGGACAGGGTCGGGCCGATGACCGCGCTGAAGATAGTGCGCGAGCACAAAACCCAAGACGGCGTCTCTTCGTATGTGAAGCAGAAATACGGCACGGACATAAGGGACGAGCTGGGAAGCGTAATCGGGATCTTCGAAAATCCGGAGACGGCGGCGATGACCGCAGAAAAGCTGGAATCAATGATAGAAGACGCGAAGCCCGACAGGGCTGGCCTGACAAGGTTCATGTGCGTCGAACACGGGTTCTCCGAGGAGCGCATATCGAAGCATGTTGACAGACTGGTGGAGATGCGCAACGGCCCAAGCCAGAAAGGCATAAATAAGTGGCTGTGAAATACTGAGTGCCGTGATCGCATGCAGAGAACAGTAAGCAAGAAGAGGAGGATAATAGGAAGGCACTACAGGAAGAAGGTCGCCAAATCGAAGCTCAGGAAGGCAGCCAGGAAGCGCATGAAGAGGTCAAGGACGCGCTGACATTGATGCAAGCAGGCTCTCAGCCTGCCCTCATCACTCTCTTGGCGGGACTTGCAGTCCTATTCAGCCTTCTGCCCAACCCCTTAAACAGCTCCATGCTGTTCCCGTTAAGGGCCGGCGCCTTCAGAAGGGATTCCCTCATTCTCACGACTTCTCCTACGATGTAATTGAACTGGCCCTTGATGTGCCTAACTCTCTCCTCGGCACTCCACATCTGCTGCTCATCCTTGATGCGTCCGAGGATGTGCGACAGTGCGGCCTCGTCGAACTTCGGGACCCCTGATCCCACTATCACTCCGGTCTCCTCCGCGGCCCTGGCCACCACATATACGCCCCCCTCCTGGTTAGGCGCATACCTGCGCCCTAGGACTACTGGCTTGGTCTTTGCTACCTTTTCAATGTACTGGAGCAATGTATCGGGTATCCCTCCCGAAGCTGTCGCCTCGATGACTATTCCGTTGAACGTCTCGGCCACCTTCATAAATTTTTCAGGGCTTATCGGAAGCGTCAGGTAGATCACGCTCTCATCATGCCTTATGTCGAGAAACGGCATCGTGTCCCTGTCAACAGGGAAGCCGACGACCGGCGGCTTGGCGTAGAGCGGCGTGTTCCCTTGCATCTGGGCCACGCTGCCGAACATGCTATCAAATGTCTTTATCACGCTCCCATTCTGCCCTTCTATCTTCTCGAATACAGTCTCGCCCCTGAGCACCCTGCCGTGGAAAACGACGAACACGCCGCACAGCCCCTCGCATGCAACAGTTATCGAATCGCGCAGATTATCCCACGCATCGCTGTCGTTCTCCTCGACGGTCTTGAAGGCGCCTGTTATGACAACTGTCTTAAGCGGATGCTTCAGCCATAGTGATAGGCTGTGCGAAGTGTTTGCCAGCGTGTCTGTGCCATGCGTCACTACAACGCCGTCATATTCCTTCAGGGCATCGAAGACACTCCTCGCAATAACCTCCCTGTCCTTAAACCCTATGTTGGTGCTGTCCTTGTCAAACAGGCTTATTACGTCAATCTTGGCATTCCCGTCCCCGGATACGTAAGAGCCCTCCTGCAATTTGTAGCCCATTCTCTCCGAAGTCAGCATGCCCTCCACCATGCCCTTCCTCGGGGCTATGCCTTGCGCGGTGCTGACGCTTGATATCGTGCCCCCTGTTGTAATCAATGCGATATGTCTTTGTGTGGGCATTATCCCTGCACCTCCCGCTGGGTTTGCGGTGGGGTGTAAATAATATACTATCCCCACATTAATATAACTTTCGCGTCAGCGCCGGCATGCCGCTCAAAGGTTTATGCAGGACATATTGTTGAATGAGTACCCCTGCGAGTCCTCCTTGCCGGCGCGCTTCTGCAGCCACGAGGCTACGGACTTCGTGTCAACGAACCTCTCTGCCCTGCTCTCATCAAATTTGTATGCCGTCACTATGCCATTGAGCTCATAGCATACGGCGACCTCCCTGCTGCCGTCGAGAAGGAGTACAACCCGGGCGCCGGCGCAGCCCAGGGCAACGAGGACGCTGCAGAACAGCACCGATTTGTCGAAGAAATCCCCGGCGCGGTTGTCCAGTGTCTCGTTGGACTTTTGCCAGAACTGTATCGGAAGCGCTATGGTGGAAACGTAATCCTTTATATATTCATAGGCCTTTGCCGCCGCATCCTGGAAGTCTCTGTCATAGTCATAATCATCAAAAGAGGATTTTATCCTTTCTGCCAGGGCGGCAACAGCAACATTCTCCGGCTCTATAAGCCTAGGGAGATCAGGAATGTAGAGCGCCTCGCTGCTCTCTATGTAATCCCTGTACCTGAGTATGACTGTCAGGTAAACGGCACTGGTCCTCCTGATAACCTCATTGTCGTCGCCTATCCCGCTATCCAAGGACAATCATCGTTTTAGTGTTGACTATGCCATTCTTTGCCTGTATGTAGTCAAGCAGTATCTCCTTGAAGTGCGTGGTATCCTTGGCTATGACCTTCACGATGAGATCGGCCTCGCTTGTTGTTATGTAGGCCTCCTTCACGTAGATTATGCTCAGGAGTTCCTTCCTGAGCATTTCCTGGGTGTATTTCATGTTCTTGAGCAGATTGGTGTCGACGCTGACAAGCACGTATGCGGTGATGCCGAAACCGGCCCTCCTCCAATCTATCTCGCCTTTGTAGTACTTGATTATCCTCTCTTTTTCAAGCTTCTTCATCCTGAAGTGTACCGTAGACAACGGCGCATTGAGCTTCTTAGCCAGCGCTGTGGATTTTATGATCCCCGAATCAACGCTGGATATAATCTCTTCGTCGAGTTCGTCCATCCTCTTCCCCTATAGAGATCAACGGCAAAAGGTATAAATCTTTGTGAGAATGCGGCGCAGCGCCCGATGCGCACCAAACCTCGTCACCTTCGGGCTCCTATCTCCCTCCTGCCGTTCATGTACGGCAAAAGGGCGTCAGGCACAAGTATGGTGTTCTTGTCGGTGAGATAGTTCTCGACTATGGCGACAAGCGCGCGCCCGGTAGCGATCGCGGTGCTGTTGAGGGTGTGTGCGTATATGCGCTCGCCCTTCTCGTCGTACTTTATGTCTAGCCGCAGGCTCTGCCAGTCTGTGCAGTTGCTGCACGAAACGACCTCGCGGAACTTATCCTGGCCTGGCATGTACGCTTCGATGTCGTACTTCTTCGCTGCCACCGTGCCTATGTCGCCGGTGCATATGCTTACAACGCGGTACGGTATCCCGAGCTCCTTCCACAGTCCCTCGGCATTGGCCATAAGCTCGTCGAAGAGCCTTTTGGAGTCCTCCTGCCTCGACACTATGAACTGCTCCACCTTGTTGAACTGGTGGGTCCTGAATATGCCCTTTGTGTCCTTGCCGTGGGAACCCGCCTCGCGCCTGAAGCACGGGCTCGCGGAAACGTACTTCACCGGAAGCTCGCTGCCAGCGAACACCCTGCCTGAATTCATGGCCGCTATGGCATGTTCCGCAGTGGAGATGAGGAACAGCTCATCCTCGAGCTTTTCGTAGCCTGCCCTGTTCTCCGATTCTTTCGTGTCTGCTACCCTGTACAGCAGCTCCTCGAAGTCACCGAGCGCCGTCGCGCCGCGGTAGTACTCTTTTTTCAGCATGAATGGGGGTGTTATGAACTCGTAGCCGTTCTTCATGAGCCTGTCTATCGCGAAGCGCAGGAGTGCCTGCTCCATCAGCGCAAGGTCGCCCTTGAGGTAGTAGAACCGCGCCCCGGACACCTTCGCCGCCTGCTTAAGGTCCACAAGACCGAGGCCCTCAAGTATCTCAGCATGGTCCTGCATCTTCCTCTTCCTTATGGTTCCCTGCCTTCTTACCTCAACATTCTCAGTATCGTCCTTCCCGTACGGCACGTCATCGTCAAGAGTATTGGGCATGTTCCAGAGCAGTCCCTCAAGCTTCGCCCTGCACGAGGCAGCCCTGGCATCGAGCTTTGCTATCTCTTTCCCTACCTCGGCGAGCTCCCTCGCCATGGATTCGTCGACTTTTTTCCCGGATTTTTTCGCCTCGGATATCTCCCTGCTGCCCCTGTTGCGCCGCGCCTGTAGGGCCTGCATTTGCGTCTGGATGCTGCGCGACTCCTCGTCGAGCTTCAACAGGTCGTCTACCGGATAATCGCTCCTGCGCTTCTTCATTGACTTGCGTATCGCGTCGATGTTGTCGCGAACGTACTTCGTGTTGATCATCGAACCAGCAATAATTATAGATGATACGATTATAATACCTTGCTGCAAAGATAAAAGGCATGCAGGGGTGGCAGAGCCTGGCCAAATGCGACGGGCTTAGGACCCGTTCCCTTAGCGGATGCGCGAGTTCAAATCTCCCCCCCTGCC
>JAMCZF010000052.1 GCA_023485825.1 Candidatus Martarchaeota archaeon | reverse complement strand
CCGGACTATTTTTATGCGGGTGCCGGTTATCTTGGAGGGGCCCTCGAATGACGAATCCTCGATATAGATATCTCCGTCAAGATATGCTCCTTGTTTTATCAATGAGTTTATGGCTTTTGTTCTTCCGCCTACCTGCACGCTGCTGCCGATGATGGCGTGGTTTATTTCTGCACCATCCGATATTATGGCATGGCCTAGGACGCGAGACCCTTCTACACGGGCTTTTCCCGCAACCAGCGCAGTGGGCAATATTCTAGTATCGGAGTCAACACGCGCGGTTTCTGCTACGAACCCGCCCAAGGCCCCAACATGCGACTGTCGGGTTGGTTGGTTGCGGTGGCGCGTGTAGAGTATGCCGTTGAGGCGTGCAGCTTTGATGTTGATGGAAAGCGCCTGAAGCTGCTCTCCCCCACCGAGCAGGTAGGGAACATAGCCGCGCCTGAGCTCGTGCAGCCCACTGACATGCCTGGACACTCCGCCGGCAGTAATTTCGCTGCCAGAGGCAATGTTATTAATGAAGTCTCCATCAAACCGCATTGTCTTTATTGCGTCTGCAGTGGTTGGTAGACCAAGGGTGACTATCTGGGCTACACTGTTGCCAAATTCATCCCCGGTACTTGCCGTGAGGAGATGGCCGTTGAGGTATTCGTACAGCCTCATCCGCGTTCCGTGCGCGGATAAGGTAACTTCGCTGACGTTCACATACTTGACCATGCAGCCGGTTTCATTTGCGGCATTGGCGATGGCGATGTTGGTTTCGCGTCCCATTTCCCTTATTAACCCTGCATCGTTATGATGCAGCGTATGCGCGAGGGTCTCTATCTTTATATGGAAATGGACATTGAGTCGATTAAGCATATCTGCCTGCTCTGGCGTGTTTTTTGTATTGCCATATTCTTTCGCCAGCCTGATTATCGCGTCTTGTTCATTTTGCAGCCTACGCATGAACTCTGGCCTTGTGGGCATCTTTGGCCGCTGACCAGGCACAACTACGGCCGCTTTTATGGCTGTTTTTGACATTCTATCACGCGATGGTTAATCTTGCGGCGCCGTGATATATAGTGTTTTCGGATACTGAAAGTTTGTTTGCAGGGGATGCCGCATAAGACGCCAGGTATCTGGAAGGAAAAGCGCGATTTATTGCTGGACTAGACCCAGCGCCCCGGCGAGGCCCGGGGAAAGCCCTCGGGTATTCTGTGCTTCGGGATCGGGCCCAAAATGTGGATTTGAACCCCTGTCTTGTAGTCGATTTTTGTAAATGGGCCCGGTGAGATTTGAACTCACGACATCTGGCTTTCCTACTTTCTGATGAAACTTCTTTTAAGAAGTTTGTTATAAGACCAGCGCTCTGACCATGCTGAGCTATGAGCCCTTTATTTTAAATATGTGTTATGCGTATAAGCTATAAAATACTTATTATTGTGAAGGAATGGATCTTGGAGAGGGGCTTAGGAAGGCGATTGCGAAACTCAGGGGAGCGACAATCATAGACCTGAGGACCATACGCGAGTTCGACAAGGAGCTGCAGCGCGCTATGATAAGCGCGGACGTTGACATAGCTCTTGTCGCCGCATTTACCAAGAGGATAGAGGAAGCGGCTACGAGGGAGAAACTGCCGGATGGCGTCGCTCCGAAGGATTACATAACCAACATGGTTTATGAGGAGCTCGTGAAGCTCATGGGAAAGAGCTACGAGCCCGATATAAAGCCCAAGCGGGTGCTCCTTGCTGGAATGTACGGCGCAGGAAAGACCACAATGGCCGGAAAGCTTGCGAAGTTCTACCAGGACAGGGGGCTCGGCGCGGGGCTCATATGCTGCGACGTTTCGAGGCCGGCTGCCTATGAGCAGCTCGAAACGCTCGCGAAGCAGGTCAACGTGCAGTTCTTTGGAATGAGGAACGAGAAGGACGTGAGGAGGATAGTGCGCGAAGGCCTGAAGGCGCTGAAGGACAGGAAGGTTATAATCTGCGATTCGAGCGGGAGAAGCGCATTCGACGAGCAGCTCGTGCATGAGCTCAAGGAGATAGCGCATGAGTTCAGGCCCGATGAGAAATTCCTCGTCATAAACGCCGATACAGGACAGGTTGCAGGGAAGCAGGCGGCCCAGTTCAATGACGCGATAGGTATTGACGGCGTGATAGTCACGAAAATGGACGGCTCCGGCAGGGGGGGCGGAGCGCTGAGCGCAGTGAGCGCGGCTAATGCGCGCGTGACCTTCATAGGCACGGGAGAAAAGATGAACGCTGTGGAGCTCTACAATTCGGAGAAGTTCGTGGGCAGGCTGCTCGGCATTCCTGACATAGAATCCCTTGTCAGGAGCGTGAACGAGGCCATAAAGGAGGCGAAGGTCAACCCCGAAGAGATGAACGTGGAGAAGTTGAGTTATGACACATTCTACAGCCAACTCAAGGCCATGCAGAAGATGGGGCCGATGAAGAACATGCTAGGCATGATGGGCATGCAGGACGTCCCGAAGAACGTTGTCGAGCAAGGGGAGGGCAAGCTGGCCAAGTACAAGGCGATAATAGGATCCATGACGTTGGCCGAGAGGCGCGAGGGCATGCTGCTCAAGGAGCACGGGCGCGTAGCGAGGATAGCGAAGGGAAGCGGAACGAGCGAGCGCGATGTCCGCATGCTCATGAGCGACTTCAACAAGATGAAGAAGATGTACGAGATGTTCAAGAACGACAGGAACGTCAGGAAGAACCTGTCGAAGTTCATGAAGATGAGTTGATGTCGGCAGCGCTCAATGGCCTTGAAAGAGGGATATCGTTGCTGAAGGGGAGGAACAGGCGCGTCGGGGCGGAGAGGGCCATTGATACGCCTCTTTCATGGAGAGCGTTCATCTGCTGCGGATCTGGCTTCATGTGGGGCAGGGATATAAACGCACCCGTAGACGCGGGACACAAGTCAGTCGCGCTTGGCGCTGCCGCGGGGCCTGCGGGGAGCGCGAGGAGGGAGAGAAGTGCAGCTACTGCGCAGCAGGCGCCGTATGCATTCTCGGTGAGCCGGGAACATACCTCAGAGGCGTCGGAGGGAAGCCCCGGGATAGGGCCCGGGAGTAGGCCGCAGACATCACCTGCCATATCTTTGCGATGACACTAGAAGAAAAGCATCAGGAGCTGCGCACCGAGTATTCAAAGACGAAGTACAACAAGGCGACGAACAAGCACCTTGGCATACTGCGCAAGAAGATTGCGAAGATACGGAGGGAGCTCAGCGAAAAGAAGGGGAGCACAGGCGTAGGCTTTGCCGTAAGGAAGACGGGCGATGCCACTGTCGCGCTCGTCGGATTCCCGAATGCCGGAAAGTCGTCATTTCTCGGAGACATCACAAATGCGGAGTCAAGGATTGCGGATTATGCATTCACCACCCTGACAGTGATACCTGGCATGTTGGAGTACAACGGCGCCAAGATACAGATCCTTGACATACCAGGCCTCATCGAGGGCGCGAGCATCGGCAAGGGAGGCGGGAGAAAGATAGTGAGCGTGATACGCATTGCAGATATTATAGCGTTCGTGGTCGACGTGAATAATCCATCTCAGCTTTACAAGCTCATAGACGAGTTATTCACGCTTGACATACGCGTAAACTCCGAACCGCCAAGGATAAGGCTAGAAAGAAGGAAGGCAGGCGGCATAGACATAGAGGCCAACGGCCACAAGGTACCGGCAAAACAGGACATAGTGAGCCTCCTTGGCGAGGCGAAGATGTACAATGCGTATGTCGTCTTCTATCAGAATGCCACGCTCGATGACCTGTCAGACGCGCTGGACAACAACATAACATATGTAAGCGCGATAACCCTCCTCAACAAAATAGATACAGTGGACAGGGACTACGCGTCGACTATGGCAAAGGAGCTGGAGAAGACAACGGGCATGCCTGTTGTGCAGATAAGCGCGGCGAAACGGATAAACTTGGAAAGCGCTAAGGAGGCGATATTCTCGAGACTTGACGTAATGCGCATCTATCTTAAGCCGAAGGGCGGCGCTGCCGACATGGAGAGGCCGCTCATTATAAGGAAGAACTCGACGGTCATGGATGTAGCCAAGAAACTGCATTCGAAGACAGCAAACTTGCTCAAGCACGCTTACGTATCGGGGCGCAGCGTGAAGTTCAGCAATCAGCTAGTCGGGGGGGAGCACAGGCTTATGGACGGGGACATGGTCACGCTGGCGTTCGACAAGTAGCTGTTTATAGCTTTGGTGAGATGAAAGCGCGCATAAAAAGGCATATAAACATGAGAAATGACACAGATAGCATGGATTCCACAATGTCGCACAGATTAAGGCTCTGCCCGGATCCTAAACTCCGAGCGGAAACAGTCTTGCAGCTGATTCCCCCAAAGAATCTCTACAATAAACAAGATGAGAGTGCCGGCATGATTGTCACAGAGGCATCCGCAAGGAACATAACAATGATGTGCAGCGGTTGCGGCACAAGGAGGGGGACGTCACCAATGGAAGAAGAATGCGCCTGCGGAAACCGCGGTATGCGTGTGGACAGGGGCATGAACGCATCAATAAACATACTCAAAGGAGCCGCTGCGGGACACGCAGGAAGTTACGAGGGAGGCAATGCAAGGCCTCAATGTGGGGCCGTTATCAAGGAACCGAAAACATGCTCTGCACCAAAGGGGTGGAATCCATGACGCAGGGGAAGCCCACAGGTTTTAGTTGTGGGGGGATGTCGCATGAAGTCCAGCGCATCGCCGGCAGTTTTGGGAAAAAGACCGTTGAATATGGACTGCCCTTCGCAATCTACCTTGCAATTGCGTTGGTGATGTTCTGGGGCATAACACAAGATGCGCCGCAAATACTGCCGAACAGTGCCGGGGTCTCGTACCAGGGAGCGTGGGGCCTCTGGTGGGTCGATTACGCGACCTTCGTGCTGCACCAGAACCCCTACTTCAGCAATTTCATTCTGTATCCCATAGGGGCGAACCTTGCACGGCAGGGCATCGCGCCTGTTGCTGCCATGCTCACATGGCCACTGCAGCAGGTTAGCCTTGCGCTCGCTTACAATGTTCTCCTCTTCCTCGGGTTTGCGCTTTCAGGGCTCTTCATGTACATGCTCGCCGCATACATTGTCAAAAACAGGTATGCCGCGTTTGTCGCCGGCCTGATTTTCGCCTTCGCCCCCGTCCACATCGCGCAGTCTTACACAGGCCTGCGGTGGGCGAGCGTGGAATTCATGCCTCTGTTCGCGCTGCTGTTCCTCATGGCGGTGAGGGAGGCGCGGAACAAATACCGGAATAGCGTTCTCGCCGGCGCAGCGTTCTTCCTGCTTACATTCTTCGGCGGCGTTCAACAGGGCGCGATGATGCTCTTCTTTGCTGTCGTCAGTTTTTTGATCATCGCCGTACTTGAAATCGGCAGCATTGACCGGAGGGCGCTCAGCGCCGTTGCTCTGATGGCGGTAGTCGCACTTGCGTTGAGCGCGCCGCTCCTCGCATTGATGGCGGCGGCGCCTGGCCAGGCTGCGCAGCAACAAGGGCCAGGAGGCATTGCGCGTGAAATGCTCTACAGCGACACCGTTGCATCATTCTTCCTGCCGGGCTTCGACAATGGCCTGTTCAGCAAAGCCTCGGCAGGATATTACAACGAGACCTACGGCCTTAACTACGCAGGCACAGCAACCACCTCCGCCGCCGGGCAGAAGGTCTCGTACCTCGGGTATGCGGCGCTGGCCCTTGCCATCGTGGGGGCCTTCCGCGCGCGCAGGAAGGAACGCGCGCGCATGGCGTACTGGCTTGCCGTTCTGGCAGTATTTGCGGTGCTCGCCCTTGGCCCGGTACTGCAGCTTGTCGGCACGCGTCAGGGGATTCCGTCAGGACCTGTCAACGTAAGCGGCGATTCCCAATACGCAAACGCTTCCGGATTCCCGATGCCGTACCTGCTGTACAGCGGAGTTCCCGTCATCAATTCCGTGGATCAGCCGGGGGCATTTGATTTCGTCGCGGAGATGGCGCTTGCCGTGCTCGCCGCGTTCGGCGTTGACGCCCTGCTGAGCTCCAGAGGCCCCAAGGGCAACGCGCTTGCACTCGCCGTTGCGCTATCGCTTCTTGTGCTGATAGAGTACAACGGCATGCCGTTGTCAGCGTCATCTGCCAGAGGCGATATCACAAACGCAACAGTGCCGTCGGGGTTCTACCAGCTCGCCGGCTTCTCCAGCAACTTCACAGTGCTATCGCTCCCTGCATTGCCTGCGGAGAACGGCTCCTACGACTATCCCGGGCTGGCGATGCTGTACAGCGCTGCCGCGGAAAAGCAGCTCGTCGGCGGGTATCCGGCTGCGATAAATTCGTCGCAGCAGGATGCGCTTGAGGCCATACCATTAGTAGTGCAGACTACCTACCTGGAAGGCCGGCAGGGATTCGAGTACCCGTACCCAATAAACGAGAACTACAGCAATCTGACGATTTTCTGGCTCGGCGAGTACAAGATCGGCATAGTGTCCATGTCGAACAGCGCGTTCAGGCCCAACGACTCTGTAAGCCTTGTGAATTACATGGAGAGCGTCTTCGGCCAGTACCCTTACAGGGACTCGAACGTCACGATATTCCAGACGGCCGATGCCATAAAGAGCCATGCAGGCAAGGACATTGTCGCGTATATAGTGGGCAACTGGACGCCGGGCTACGCGTTCTGCGCGCAGCAGTGCAACTCTGTGTTCGCAACTATGTGGTGGGGCAGCAACCCTCGCGGGATCTATCTTGTAGCCCCGAAGAGCGGCGTCATGGTCATGCGGACCGATGCGCTGTCTTATTACAGCCATGCGAATGTCTCGGTAATGGATAATGGCAGGCAGGTTGGGTTCATTAACGCAACCAACATCACGGCCTCAAGGCAGGCGTTCTCAATCCGCATCAATGCGACGCGGGGGCTCAATGCGCTGGTCTTCCGGGAGCCTGGTTCGTCCCTTGAGCGGCTGAATCCGGGCTATGCGCAATACCCGTACTTCAACTTCGGGATTTACAACATGAGCTTCACGTACGCGAACGACACGACGACATGAGTTTGCTTATAAAACTTTGGGTGCTGGATATTTATACCAGTTGGTGCATACTATAGTGCGAAGAAGGAATTTCAGTTTTAAGATACAGCAACAGCTTATCCTTAAAATGATAAAAACAGCAAGACGAAAAGTACAGCAATCTAACATTGATTTTGGGCTAGCGCAATGCGAAGCCAGCTTTTGAGATTCGACTGCTTTTGATTTGTTGAAATTCCTCTTCCCCAAAATTTTGAGGCGCGCAGGGAGATCTTCGTCGGGCGCCGCGGTTAAGAAACAGACATAAGATATCTGATAAGTGGGGCGCTTAACGAGATAGGCAAGTATAGCAGAAATCCTGGGAGAGAGAGCGCGGATATTAGTGAAGAAGAGTTTGCTAGAGTTCTTTCACTGATGTTCGAGAGGATAGAAGTAGTCGAGGACATAGTCATTGTAGAGACGTTGCCTAAAGCTGGGGGCATTATGGACGGAATAGACAAGGATGACACAAAGTTCATTGCACTGGCGTTGGCCATAGAAAATGAGGGCATATATAACGATGACAAGCACTTCATGATGCAGAAGTTTGTTGGAGTCTTTATCACAAGGAACCTGATCAAACTTGTTGATTAGACGACATTACAACGACAAGAGTATTGGAAAGTAATCTTTTTGTATGTATTATCCCGAAATAAGGTTCTCTCGGTAAACGATAAATTCGTATACGACGAAGAGACCACTATGAGGACACTAAATCTAGGCCAAGTTCGATGGATAATGAGAGAAATGAAGAAAGGGGACTTA
>JAMCZF010000047.1 GCA_023485825.1 Candidatus Martarchaeota archaeon | reverse complement strand
CAGCATGCCGAGGCCCCATCCCTGCATGCTGGCGCGTATGTTGCCCGTGGCTGGAAGCACGTGCGCGAACGCGTACAGCGTGCCCCCGAGGATGAACATCATGAGCGCCAGTATGCTGAGTATGTCCTTGACCGTGGTTATGACGCTGCACAGGATATCCTGTACGTTATTGACGGCGTTCTGCGCGTATGCGAGGGGCGCCAAGAGGCTCGCCACTATGCTGCCAACGAGCATGAGCTGCATCATCATGCCTATCTTCGAAGATCCAATGTATTTACCAATTCCTAGCATCAAACGCGCCTTCTTTTGTTTGATATACAACGCATCACATTTAAATACGTTTGCCTACGGCCCGCAGGTCCCGCCATAGCGGTATACCAGCGTATCGTTGTTCCTGTAAACAATGGGCAGGGCCTCGCTTCCATTTTCAAGCGCCATGAAGTTGGTGCCGTTGAGCGGCATGCCGGCAGGCAGGCCGCCCTCTTCGGCTATGGCCCCTGCCTCCTGCAGCCAGTACCTCCTGACAAGTATGCAGTCGGGGCGGACCCTGTCAAGGTAGGTGAAGTTGCCTGCCCTTGCAAAGAGGAACCGCGGAAAATCCTGCCAGCCGTTTGTGCTCCCGAATATGCTGTCGCTGTAGCTCTGCCGCTGCGCCACGCCTTCCACAAGGCTGCCGTCCGGCCAGTCGGTGAGGAAGGTCGTGTTGGCTGCGGTGTGCGTGTGCAGCCACGACAGCGCATTCATGAATGCAGGGCTTATGTTGTCCGCGGGCGTCCAAGACGGCACGACAGTGACGGAGAGCCCCAAGGCCACTGCCACTGTCAGCACAACGGCCAGCGACATCCATGACCTGTCGCTCCTGCGGGCCGCGTAGAACTCTGCAAGGACATACCCGGTGAATACGGCCATGGGCATGGCGACGAGGGCAACGTACCTCACTGCGGTCAGCTGGAGCGCTGCCGTAACAGCGAAGAGCGAGAGCAGGGCGATGAACGCAATGTTCCTGGCGCGGCGGTGCTTCTTCGCCTTATCGCTGCCCGGGTATCTGTCTTTCAGCGCGTAAAGAAGCACCCCTACTGGGGCGAAACCGACCGCAAGGCCCATCTGCATCACAAGGAAGAATGCAGTCGGTGGCTGCAGCTCGGCTATGGTGTTGAGCGCCGTGGTCACAGTGTATATCCCTGAATTCTCAAGGTGCGCGAATGCAAGCGCGCCTGCTATTGTGAGCACTGCGCCGGCTCCTGCGACAAGCACAAGGCTTCTCCTGAGCCTGTACAGCAGGAAGAGAAGCGCAAGCAATGCCACGACAGCCACTGCATAGACGCCGCCTTTCCATGTCCATATCGACATCATTATTGGCACAGGAGAAAGAGCGTACAGGCGCCAGTCCCTCCTTTCATATGCGTAGATTATCATGAGCAGCGCAGCGGCGACGAACAGCGGCACGAATGAGTCGCCGCGCCATTCGCCAGCGACGTTCTTTATTATGGCCCCGGGGAGCATGGCGTAAAGGAGCATGGCCAGAAGGCCCGCGTACTTCCTGCCGGACAGCTTCAGCGTGAGGGCATATACAGCCAGCATTTCGAAGAACGCGAAGACTGCGGGGAGAAGCATCATTGATGACATGATGCTGCCTGTAATGTACGAGAAGAATATCGCCATGTAGATGAGCCCGGGCATCTCGTTATAGGGGTTGTGGGTGGGGAATCCGGACAGCTGCGACGTTATAGTGAGGTTGTTCGCAATCGTCTGCTGCGCCACGCTGTAATACGCGTAGGAATCGGGCTCCATGAACGTGCCGAAGCGCAGCGTGACCAGCCTGGCAATCGTCCCGGATATGAGTATGAGGGCGAACAGTGCGACAAACCGCTTGTCCATGCTGACACGGTCATGGGTGCGAGGCTATTATGCCGTCGATTATCCCGTGCACGCCTATGCCGCCCGTGGCGCGCACGGCGAGCCTGTGGCTCAGCACCGGCTTGGCCAGGGACTTTATGTCGTCCCGGTTCACCATGTTCCTGCCCTCTATCATTGCCTTGGCCTTGGCGCACCTCATGAATGATATGTCTGCGCGCGGGCTGGCTCCCATGACAATGTGTATGTCTTTCCTTGTTGCGTCCACTATCTCGGTTATATACTTCGCAACATCATCCGGCATGCTTATGCGCTTTGCCTCGTCCTGCAGCTGGAGTATCGCCTTCGTGTCTATTATCTTCTTGACTGCCGCGCTCGTTTCGCTCTCCTTTATGCGCAGCATGTGCTGCTCCTCCTCCATGTTCGGGTAACCGACATCTATCTTAATTATGAACCTGTCCGCAAGCACCTTCGGCAGCGGAACAGTGCCCTCTATGTTCAGGGGGTTCTGCGTAGCGAAGGCAGTGAACGGATTCGGCAGCTGCATGTCCTCCCCTCCCAAGGTAACCTGCCGCTCTTCCAGTGTCTCGAGCAGGCCGGACATGGTCCTCGGCTGCATGCGGTTGAGCTCGTCTATGAGCAGTACGTTAGTGAACACCGGGCCCTTTGTGAACTTGACTGTCTTGTCCGCGCCCTCGTATGCAAAGCCCATTATGTCCCTGGCGAGGAGGTCAGGCGTTCCCTGTATGCGCTTGAAATCGGCCTGTATGGTATCGGACAGCGCCTTAGTCATCGTCGTCTTCGCCACCCCCGGAACCCCCTCAAGCAGGGCATGCCCGTTTGCAACAATGGCAATGAACATGAGCTCTATGGTCTCTGTCTTGCCAGATATGTGCTTCTTCATCTCCTCGAGAATCTCCGAGTATATGGTTCTTGCGTCCATGTGCACTGCCTCATGTATTAGAATGAAACAAAAGCTTTATATTATCCCATACTTCAATATATTAGGAGGTGCAAGGATGCAGCATGATGAGAAGTCAGGAAAGGCAATATCAATACCGGAGGCACTTGAGATACTGGAAACAAGGAAGAAGGACGGGGAGCTGGGCTACGAGCAGCAGTTGTCATACGAACACGCGAAGAAGTTTGCGCAGCTGAGCGCGGACAAGGCCAACAAACTGCGCGAGGAGCTGGAAGGCCTTGGAATCAGCGCCAAGTCCAGCGTATCCCTGGTCAACGCCATGCCTACGGATGTGGTGCAGGTCAAGCAGGTGCTTGCTGCTGAGAAGACGACGCCGCCCGATGGCACTGCAGAGAAGGCACTCGTTATCATAGAGAAAAACAGGGGCAAATAAGCAATGGCGGGGCCTTATGGAAGCCGGGGAGCAGCATATAGAGCAACACAGGGAGGACCTTGAGGAGTACGCCAGGGTGCTCGATTATCTTCCGAGCGGGAAGTCATTCTCTGCAAGGGCCGAGCCGATAGTGCAGCTCATAGGCGAGAACAGGTTCACGCTCCTCGAGGCAGTGCCGAAGAGCCCCGAGATAAAGGTGGAAGAGCGGCTATACATAGGCAAGGGAGACCGGGACAAGGTATCCCTGATAAAGTCAAGGCTCACTTATTCAAACCTGACCGAGGGCGCGAGGAGCGAGCTGCCGAACGCCATTGCATCTATAATAAGGGCAAACGAGAAGAAGTTCGTTGATTTCTTCAACAACGCGTCTCCGCTGAACATACGCATACACTCGCTGGAGCTGCTCCCTGGGATAGGCAAGAAGCACCTGCAGGCCATACTCGATGCGCGGGAGGACAGGCCCTTCACGGGCTTTGACGATATGGCAGCGCGCGTGTCGCTGCTGCAGGATCCGGTCAAGCTGCTCACCGATAGGATAATACTGGAGCTCAGGGGCGGCTCGCGTTTCTATATACTCACAAGGCCCCCTGCCGTGCAGAGGACGTATTGAGGATGACACGTTATTGCATTTCTCATAGGCTACCAATATGGACACAGGTCCGCAAAAAGCAGTGCAGGAAGCCGAAGTGGTAGACCGGCCTGGAAGGAAAAGGCCCATAATCGAAAACAGGCTCGTCCTTTTTTCGTCAATGCTCCTTGTGCTCGCCTCCGTCGGGTTCGTAGGCGAGAACCTTGTCATGTTTCATGGTCTTGGCATTGGGCTCTTGCCGCAGGGCCAGAACGGCACGCTGTATTCGGTGATAGCGAGTGCGGAGGAGATGTTCTTCACATATGGCGCGATCGAGGCAGTCTTCGCGGTAGCCGTCGCTGCCATGTATGTGAGGATGCGCAACGCAGCTCCGGAAGCCAGGGCGAAGGGCTTCAGGGTTCTGCTTGTCATGGCGTTTGTCGCCTTCTTCATCTTCATAGCCCTGCCGGGTACGCTGTACGGCACCACCATCGCGGCATCGATGACGGCTAGCACCATGGGCGCTGCTAGGGGAGCTGTGTCTTCGTTTGTCGGTGCGGCCGACAGGATAGCCCCCGGCGCCGTAAATCCCGACTATATGCTGCCTGGCTCCGGCAGCTCGCCGCAGGTCGTGCTTCTGTATGCGGCCCTGAATTACATTCCTTACGTGTTGGCGGACATAGGCACGCTGCTCCTGTTTGCCGTTCCGATTGCGGCATTGCTGCGTGGCAACAGAAGATTCCTGACAAGGTCCGCCGTGGCCTTCATCGCCATTGTCGCAGCAGCATCTGCGGCTTCGCAGTATTACGTGGGATACGAGAACAGCGCGGCAGTGCAGAACCTCGGCTCGAGGATAGCGTTGTACGGCGCCTATACGAGGAGCATGCTCTCTAACTTCACCTTATTCAATGCATCGACGGGAGCGAACAGGAGCGTGTACAACTACATGCTGAACTTTTCGACTCCTGGAGGAATATATCCCCTTCAGGAGAACCTGAGCGCGCCTGGAACGGACATCAACTACTTTCCGGGCTCGGGCATTATTGACTCGCTGAGCCTTGAGGCGCTTTCCTACCTCGGCGTCCCGATCAGCAACGGCAGCGTAGGCAATTACGCAGGCGCGTCGCCGCTCGCGATCCCTGGAAGCAGATCCGTGCTTGAGAACGTTTATACGCTGGACTCCGTCGGCATGGACATTCTGTTAGGGGCCATAGTCCTCAACCACTCCTTCATGCAGGGCTGGTTTAGCGTGGTGCACCAGGGAACAGGCGCGACCAGATATCTCGCCATAGGGACCCCGGCATGCTACTCCGGGGAATCCCACATGGAGATTACGGCTGTGCTGCAGGTTCCGGAGTGCGCGGAGACCGTGGCGCTTGCAGGGATTGCTACAGGCTGGGCTGCACTCGTTTCTGCAGGTTCGCCGTCCTTTTTGGCGGTTCTTGGAAATGCAGGCAACGCGACGTTCGAGCATCGGATTAGCTACAACGTGACTGAGAACGCAAGCGCAGAGTTTTCCGCTGACAGGCAGTTTTACGCGTACTCCCTGAGTCAGTACTACGGGTACTTCCTTGAGGAGATTCTCTACAACAGGACAATACTGCCGGGAGTGGAGTTCATAAGCTACTCGGACAACGGCATGGTCGTCGACCTGGGAAACATAAACCCCGCCTATACGGATGCGCATGTGTCAGTGGATGGCAATGCCCTGCCGTACAGGAAGTACTTCAATTTCATAGTCACCCCGGGCGCCGGCCTTAGCGCCGGAGTGCATACCCTCACGGTGGAGGTGCCAGGATATAACCTTTCGCAGACCGTGAAGTTCTACGTTTCGCCTGACATACGGGCGCTTTTAATGGCCGTGAGAGCCTCGGGCTCCGGACTGTCGATGAACCCGCCGGCTGGGTTGACTGTCAGCTTGGTGAACAGGCTTAATGCAACAGTGCACGTGTCTGACATTTCGTTGTCCCTGACTCCTCCGTCGTTCTGGGGCAATGTGACGTATTCGGGCCTCGTCAGACCGCCTGTGGCCGGCCAGTACACCGGAGCGTACGTTCTCGCCCCAGAAGGAAGTGTAATGCTGAACTATACCCTAAGCGGCAATGTCTCTATCGGCAGCGTCGTTGGCCCTTACTACCTAAGCTTCAACACAAGCTATGGCAGGGCCTATTACGCGCTCATTGGAAAAGCGACCTGAGCTCCAGGAGCCCGAAGCCGTTCAGAGCTTGTTCAGGTGCATCTGCGGCACGACAAGGGTCCTCTTCATAGACTTGGAGACCATCATCTCCACGACATACGAATCGCCGCGCTTCTCCACGACAGTTGCTATCCTTCCCCTATACCGCGGATGCGGTATGTTGCGGAAGTTGCCCTTGGGGATGACAACTACCCTGTCGCCCTTCTCGAAGCGCTTTATCCGCCTGCTTATGCCGAGGCTGGATGGCGCATTGTGCCTTGCAAGGTTGCGCGTCCTTCCTGAAAACAGTCCGTGTGAGCGCTGCGTCATAAGTACCACTGTGCTCTGTAGTCTTAAGGAGTTTGGCAGAAGAACATATATATACCTTTCACATGATTAATAACAGTGGTTCAATGTCAAAGGTTCATGCTAAGTCGCATGGGAGGATGTCCCTGCATCCTGAGTATAAGATAGAGAACATAGTCGCGAGCGCCGACCTTGGGGTAGAGCTCGACCTGTACGCCATAGCCAAGGCATCGCAGGATGTCGATTACGAGCCTGAGCAGTTTCCAGGCGCAATCTGCAAGATACACGACCCAAAGACAGCGCTCCTGCTTTTCAAGAACGGCAAGGTGATCTGCACGGGCTCGAAGACCGAGTCTGACATAAAGAAGGCAATAGGCCTCGTAATCAAGATAGTCGAGAAGCACATCATAGCCCCAAGGGCAGAATGACGTACTTACATCCCACACGAGCAAGCTGACAAACGCACTGCGGCTATTCTGACGGTCCCGCTTCTGCCGGCGGTGCCTGCTCGAACTTGAAGTGGTAATGTATAAGGCCCTCTTCCTCCTCTACAAGCATCCTCCGGAATACCTGCCGCACCTTTGTGCCTATCCTTACCGCCCTGTCGGATTCCACTATGTGGCCCTCCACCAGCGGGCCCTCTTCGAGCCTGATCACTGCAACGGTGTAAGGCGCTTCCTCGCGGAACGCCTCCGCGGGCACGTGTATCTTGGTGAACGAGTAGACCTCCCCGTTGCCGCTGAACTTCTTGTCGCGCATCTTTGTCTGGCGGCCGCAGTTCTTGCAGACTATCCTCGACGGGAAGTACAGGGTCTTGCAGTTCTCGCACTCCGTCCCCACAAGATTGTAACGCGAGTTGAGCTTCCTCCACATGCTTGCCGACGATCTCTCCATGCCACCACTAGTTTGCCCTCTTCATTATATGCACCACGGCAGTCGCGCCGCTGCCCCCCACGTTGTGCGTCATGCCTGTCTCGGCCCCGCCCACCTGGCGCTGCCCCGCCGCGCCGCGCAGCTGCGTGACTATCTCCCATGCCTGCTTTATGCCTGTTGCGCCTACCGGGTGCCCGCATCCCTTCAGGCCGCCGCTCGTGTTTACCGAAAGCCTTGAGCCTGCCGCGGTCTCGCCGTCGGCTACGGCCTTGGCGGCCTTGCCCTTCTCGTAGAATCCAAGGTCCTCCATTGCGAGTATCTCGGCTATTGTGAAGCAGTCGTGTACCTCGGCTATGTCAATGTCCCTGGGCCCGAGCCCGGCCCTCCTGTAAGCGTCTGCTGCCGCTATCTTGGTCGCCTTCAGCTCGGTAAGGCTCTCGCGCTCTGCGAGGCCCAGCGTGTCGCTGGCCTGAGAGCTCGCCAGTATCTGTATCGGCGTATCGTTGTACTTCCTCGCTATCTCGAGAGGCGCAAGGACTGCCGCCGCGGCGCCGTCCGATATCGGGGAGCAGTCGAAGACCTTGAGCGGCTCTGCAACCATCTTGGAGTTGAGCACATCCTGTATTGTTATCTTCTTGCGGAACTGCGCATACTCGTTGTTTACAGCATTGAGGTGGTTCTTGACTGCCACGGCCGCAAGCTGCGCTTCTCCGCGCAGCGGGCGATGCAGGTCGCTCAGCGCCTGTACGAGCAGGGCTACATCACCTACATGCGGACCGACTCGACGACGCTCTCGCAGACGGCTCTCGACGCAGCCCGGGACCAGGCACGCGCGCCC